>JBBRVA010000023.1:0-21147 GCA_038247295.1 Caldilineales bacterium
CATGCCGGCGTTGGAACCAATCGTGGACAAATGGCAAGCCTTTGGTTGGCACGTAACCGAAATTGATGGGCACAACTTGGCAGAGATCATGCGTGCCCTGCAAACGGTCAAGACGATCACCGACCAGCCCCAGATGATTATCGCCCACACCCTGAAGGGCAAAGGGCTCTCACCTTTTGAAAAGGGTAACACGCGTAAACATGGTGAACCACTAACCCCCGAAGAAGCCGCGATTGCGTTTACAGAACTCGAGGAGATGCGCACCTGGGCCCAGTACGCGCCGGATGACTCGAACGTGCCACCGCAGCACGAGTAGGACAGTAAGCCGGTAAATCGGTCGAATCATCGTTATCCATACTGGTTTACTGGTTTACTCAGTAATGTTACGCAGCTTCTCCCGGGAGCGCCGCCATCCCTGGCGGCAGGCCGGCAGGATGCCGGCGTTCCCAGTGCGTAACATGAGTGACTCACTGACAGCCATTTAAACGATTATTATCAGGAGAGATCTATGATTATCGGTCAGCAGATTGGGCTAAAAATCGGCCCGGCGACACGTAATGCATTTGGTGAAACACTGCGCGACTTGGGCCGCACCAATCCTAACATTGTCGTGATTGACGGCGATGTGGCGAACTCTACGCGCACAGAGTATTTTGGCAAAGAGTTTCCCGATCGCTTCTTTAACGTGGGCATTGCCGAAAGCAACATGGTGAGTGTGGCCAGTGGCTTGGCCGCCGCTGGCAAAGCAGCGTTGGCTTCTAGTTTTGCTTGTTTTCTGCTTTGTAATGCCTACGATCAGATCCGGATGGGCGTTGCCTTTCCGCAGCTCGATGTAAAGCTGGTCGGCTCGCACAGCGGTATCAGCATTGGCGAAGATGGCCCCAGCCAAATGGGCATCGAAGATATTGCCCTGGCTGCGTCTTTCCCTAATATGACCGTCCTTGTGCCGGCCGATGGACCGGCCACCCAGGCGGCCACCCGCGCCATGTTCGATCATCATGGCCCCGTCTACCTGCGAACCGGTCGCCCAGATGCACCGCTGGTCTATCCCGATGGCTGCGACTTTCAAATTGGTAAGGCCAACCAGTTGCGCGCCGGCGACGCCGTCACCTTGATTGCCTGTGGACTGATGACGGCAGCAGCCCTGGAAGCCGCCCATCTGCTCAGCCAGCAAGGCATTGAGGCGCGTGTGCTAGATATGCATACGATCAAGCCGCTGGATGAGGAAGCCGTCGTGCGTGCCGCACGCGAAACAGGTGCGATTGTGACTGCCGAAGAGCATTTGCTGGCCGGTGGTCTGGGCGCCGCGGTTGCCCACGTCGTCGCGGAGCATTATCCAGTCCCCATGCGGTTTGTCGGTGTGCGTGATCGCTACGCCGAATCTGGTACAGGTGACGAATTGCTCGTCAAGTATGGCCTGACCGCCGCCGATATTGTGCGGGCGGTTGAAGCAGTGCTGGCGCATAAAGCTGATCTCGCCAATTAGACAGCAAAATAATTGTTGGCAGTCTAGAGTCACGTCTCTGGCACGACCTACACTGCATCCCCAAAGCCCCAAAAGCTGTTGATACGCAAGCTTGCGTATCAACAGCTTTTTATATCCCAATTTGTACTCATTTTCTATAACTTGCTCTATAGGCAGTGCCCATAAAATGGAGGATAGTATAAAATACAATGCTTATGCGTAGTAGGCGCATTATAAATCCCATCACTGGGTTTAGCAGCGAGCCAGAATCGTTGCCAACCACTTAGCAAGCAACCGATCTGGATTCCAATTGGTTTTCAGATCGGTTCTTATTATGCAAAGGACTCGCTTATCCAAGCGCAGAAAGAGTATGTATGCAAGATCCCGTCTGGTCGTACTCGACAGCAACAGCCGATAGGTCAGGAAAAATAGAGCCAATAGAGACCGAAAAAGCACAGCCAACCCCCAATGTCACCCAGGGATGGACGCCACGACGCGCGGCCACAGCGACGCTAACAGCGCTTGGCGTGGCATTTGGCTTTTTTCTGCTCTATCGCTTCTATATGGTTGTCTTCATATTTTTTGTGGCTTATACGCTGCAAATTGCACTGCGCCCCGCCGTTGAATGGCTAAGTCGGCGCGGTATTCATCCCAAGTTGGGCATGGCCTTGCTCTATATCCTCTTGGTGGGTGTCATTGGTGGGCTGTTGTGGCTGGCCGCGCCTATGCTCGTCCAACAGGCAACGTCGATCTGGCAAGAAATACCCGAGTATTACCATACTACCCGCAATTCGCTCTTTCAGTCGGACAATCGCCTGTTGCGCGCCGTGGCCGTGATGCTGCCCTTGCAACCTACATTGCCCGGCCTGGGCGGAACCACAGAGACCAGCGCACTGGGTGTAATTGAGCCCGTCTGGCAATCGATTCGCAGCATCAGCTATGTCACCTTTATCACAATTGCGGTCTTGATTCTGGCCTTTTATTGGATGTTGGAAGGTGAACTCGTCACCCGCCGAGCGGTCTTGCTCGCGCCGATGAACCAGCGCGACGAGCTACGCACGCTGCTAACCGAGATCGAAATCAAAGTGGGTGCGTACTTTCGCGGTCAGGTTATCCTCTGTTTCATCGTTGGCATCGGCTCGATCATCGCTTATTTTCTGATTGGCCTGCCCTATGCGCTGGGCCTGGGCTTGATCATGTTTGTCTTTGAAGCCCTACCTGTGATCGGCCCAACCCTCGGCGCAGTGCCGGCGCTGGTGGTCGCCCTGACCGTAGGTCCGGACATGGTGATTTGGACGCTGGTGGTCGTCTTGGTGATCCAAGGGGCGGAAAATAACCTGTTGGTGCCGCGTATCATGGATCAATCGGTGGGGGTGAACGCCATTGTCTCGCTGTTGGCGATTGCCACCTTTGGTATTCTCTTTGGGATTGGGGGCGCAATTTTAGCTATCCCAATGGCGGCCATTTTACAAATTGTGTTAAACCGCCTGCTCTTTAACGTTCCTGTTTCAGAAGAAGCGCCCACATTGGCGCCCGCCACAGATCATCTGGAGCGGAACCAAGTGAGTGTGTTGCGCTTTGAAACGCAACACCTGGTGCAAGATGTGCGCAAGCAAGTGCGCTCGACCGACAGCGCGCTAGTTGACCCCGAGACAGAACGGGTTGAAGACATGATCGAAGCGATCGCAACCGATTTAGATAGCCTATTAAGCAAAATGGAGACAGGGAAATGAAACGCGTTGCGATCAATGTTGCGGTGGTGTTAGCCATTATCACAGCGTTTGTAGTAGCTTGGCAACTGCTTAGCATTGTCTTGCTTTTTATTATCTCTTTGGTGATCGCAGCCACGGCGCGCGGCCCCATCGATAAACTAATGGCGTACGGTTTGCCACGTGGACCGGCGCTGATGGTTGTCTATGGCGTAGGCGTGGCGGCCACGATCGGCTTGATCTATGGCCTTAGCGTTGTACTGGCCGGAGAATTTAGTGTTTTAGGCCAAGATCTGGTCGCCGCTTACAACTGGTTGCAGGCCAACTGGCAAAATGGGCAATCGGCAGGTTCGGTGGTGGCGCAACGCCTGCCGACACCCGAGCAATTTGCCGCGCTGATTGGCACCGGCGAGACCGCAGCGATTACGCAAGCGCTGATCGGGTTGGCACAGGGGTTGGGCAACTTTGCCGGCCAATTGCCGCTCGCACTTGTCGTCAGCATCTACTGGACAGCCGATGCGTTGCGCTTTGAGCGGCTTTGGCTTTCACTCTTACCGCCCGAGGGACGCGCAAAAGGACGCAACATCTGGCGCAAACTGGAGGAGGGCGCGGGCGCCTACATTCGCAGTGAAGCCGTGCAAAGTTTATTGACCGGCATGTTGATCACGGGCGGCTATTGGCTATTAGGCATCGCCTACCCTGTGCTGTGGGGCGTAATCGCGGGCTTTACCTGGCTTATCCCATTGGTGGGCGGCTTATTCACCATCATCCCCCTCGCGATCTTTGTCTGGATGACGCTCGGCCCTGTCACTGCGGCCTTGGCTGTGGCCTACACGGTCTTAATTTTTGTCCTGATGGAATTTGTCGTTGAGCGCCTGCTTTATACGCGCGATCGGTACGGGCGCGTCCTTGTGCTTGTGATCATGATCGCCATGGTCGATGCTTTTAGTCTGCTCGGATTATTGATTGCCCCCCTCGTCGCCACTACCATCCAAATCTTTTTGAATGAGATGATGCGTCCAACGCCGCCACGGCCAAGCGTGCAGCCGGCAGCAGTTCCAACGGCAACCGGCATCCAAAGCCCGGAAACCGGTTCGCAGACGCTGGCGACGAGCGCGCAACCGACGATAGAAAGTATTGATATTAGTGAACTTCAAACCCGTCTGGAAGCGGTGCAAACGATGACCCATAACCTCGAAGGCGGGGATGCGCGCCGGATCGCCAGTATGGCCGAGCGCCTCGAAGATCTATTACACGAAGCGCAAAAGGTATAGGCGTTCCAGATTAGTGTTGGATGAAAATCAGAGCGGGCCTGAATCGTTACCAATCCGGCTAAATAATACGCCGCCTAATCCAACCAGTATAGGCGGCGGCCTGGATCTGTTGATACCAATCGGGAGCATCTTAGTTGGGGGGCAACCCGTGCGACGCACACGGGTTGCCCCCAAAGTGAGATACACCCATACCGATCACCCAATTAGTCTTCCTAAATAAATAGTGCGATAATGTGAGGATAGTAGCTAACCCGGTCAGAAACACGCCAATTCTTACCAAATTTGTTGCATGAGCGCGCTGCAACTCAAGCAGCGCGGCCGCTTCCTCTTTCACGCCACCTCATGGTAAACTCGGCAAACAACAGGGCAGTGAAGGTCAGCAAGCCATATTACTTTGTAGGTGTCGGCTATACAGCATACGTAGCCAACCCTTGCAGATCGTAGTCGTTGGTTAGGATAGCTTTATCCCACAGAATCAATTTAGGAAATAAGATGAGCCAAGCAAGCGATGCGCCAGTGATAGTTGTCGGTATTGGTGCTTCGGCTGGGGGACTCCAGCCCTTGCAGCAGTTTTTCGAGGCAGTGCCGGCGATTAGCGAAATGGCCTTTGTGATCGTGATGCACCTGGCGCCGGAACATGAGAGCCACTTGGCCACACTGCTCCAGCCATGCACCACCATGCCTGTACAGCAGGTAACTGAAACGCTGCAAATTGAACGTAACCATGTCTATGTGATCCCGCCCAACCGTAATCTCTCGACCATCGATTCCCACCTGCGCCTCTCGCCGCTCGAGGAGGCGCGCCGCAACCGTGCCCCGATTGACCATTTCTTGCGCACGTTGGCCGGCACGCATGGCACGTATGCGATTGGCATCATTCTTTCTGGCACGGGTTCGGATGGCACGATCGGCCTGCAGCGCATCAAAGAAGCCGGTGGTTTGGCTGTCGTGCAGGAACCGAGCGAGGCCGCCTACGATGGTATGCCACAAAGTGCGATTGCCACCGGGTTGGTAGACTTGATCTTGCCGATCCAGGCCATGCCCGCGCGCTTGCGTGAGTATGCGTTAGGCGTCCCCGCCAACCTGGCAGCGGCAGATGACGAAGTCGTCGCCGTCGGTGAACAAACGCTCCTCCGCCAGATCTTCACTCAGATTCGCCTCCAGACCGGGCAGGATTTTTCCCGCTACAAGCGCTCCACCATCTTGCGGCGCATCCAACGACGGATGCAAGTCCATCAGTTGGAAGACCTGTCGGCCTACGCACGCTTCTTGCAGGGCAACCAGGCGGAAATCGTCGCCCTCTACCAGAATTTCCTGATCACAGTGACGAATTTCTTTCGCGATCCCGAAACCTTTACGCTGTTGGCACAGGAGGTGATCCCGCACTTGTTCACCGACAAAGATGCCGACAACCCGCTGCGTGTTTGGGTAGCGGGCTGTGCCACGGGCGAAGAGGCGTACTCGGTTGCCATCCTGCTCTTGGAATACGCAAGTTTGCTCAACCAACCCGTGCCAATCCAAATTTTCGCCACCGATCTGAGCGAGTCGGCCCTGCGGCAGGCGCGTGTCGGCAGTTATCCCGCAACGATCGAAGCTGATGTCTCGGCCGCACGCTTGGCGCGTTTCTTTAGCCATGAACAAGATCGTTACCTGGTAAAACCATTATTGCGCGATAGTGTGCTCTTTGCGCCGCATAACCTGATCAAAGACCCACCTTTCTCCAAGCTGGATTTAATCACCTGTCGCAATTTGCTGATCTATTTGGACCGCGATATCCATGCCCAAGTCTTTGATCTGTTCCATTATGCTCTGCGCCCAGATGGCTATTTGTTGCTGTCGCCGGCGGAGTCGATGGAGCGGACCGACCTGTTCCAGGCCGTTAACAAGAAGTACAGCCTCTTCCGTCGCTCAACGGTCTGGGCGCAGGATCCCCACCGGCCCACACTATCGTTTAGCCCAGCCAGCCTGACGCCGCCGCATGGATTTATGCTATCCGAAGGCAAGCCCGCCGTCAGCTACGGTATCCTGCACCAGCGCATGGTCGAGCGCTATGCCCCGCCGAGCGTGCTGGTCAACGCCGACTACACGATCGTACACATCTCGGAGCATGCCGGTCGCTATCTGCAACAACCGGGCGGCGAACCGACCAACAATCTTCTCAAGCGCATCCACCCAGCCCTACGGATTGAACTTACCAGCGCGCTCTACGGTGCATTGGAGAAGCAAAGATCGTTGCGCGTGCCACCCGTGCTCATTCAATTGGCGGGGGAAAACCAGCGCGTGGGTTTGCACGTTTTGCCCGCGCGTGAACCAGATCTGAAAGGCTATGCGCTGGTGATCTTCGATGAGAGTGAAGGGAATGGCAACGAAATTCCTGCGCACGCGGACGAAACGCCAGCCGCGCACACCAACGCCCTCAACCTGGAGTTGGTGGAGGAACTGGATCACACCAAAAAACGATTGAGTACAACAATTGAAGAATTTGAGACCGCGCGCGAAGAGATGAGCGCCGGTAATGAAGAACTGCTCTCGATCAATGAGGAGTTGAAATCGACCACCGAGGAGCTGGAGACGGGCAAAGAAGAATTGCAGTCGCTCAATGAAGAGCTCTTTACCAGCAATGCCGAGTTAAAATTTAAGATCGAGGAACTGGGCCACGCCAACAGCGATCTCTTGAACTTGATGGCGGCAACCAACGTTGGTGTGATTTTCCTGGATCGGGCGTTGCACGTCAAGCGCTTCACCCCGCCGGCCGCGGCGATCTTTCATCTGATCGAGACTGATCTGGAGCGCCCTTTTGCTCATATCGCGCATCGCCTCCAGCAGCGTCACCTCCCGGAACTAGCCGCGCGCGTTTTGGAAACGCGGGTCGGGCTGGAAGAGATCGAACAGAGCGCCGAGGGTCGTTGGTACCTCCTCCGTCTCTTCCCTTACCGCACCATTGCCGATGTGGTCGAGGGCGTCGTGCTTACCTTTGTGGATATTAGTGAATTGAAGCGCGCCGAACATGAACTGAAATTGCGCCGCCAGCAAAGCGCAGTGTCTGCTCTGAGCCGGCAAGCCCTGCAAGGGGGCGATCTGGATTCGCTACTGGCCGCAGTGACAGTGGCAGTGGCAGATATCCTGGGCCTGGAGTTCTGCGCAGTGCTGGCACTGCAAACGGACGGCCAACACCTGCGCCAGAAGGCTGGCGTCGGCTGGCCAGTGAACGCAGCCGATCAGACCAGCATTGCGCTGAACAGCGATGCTCACCTCGCGTACACGCTTCAGGCCGACGAGCCGGTCGTTGTGGAAGATTTCCAGACGGAAAGCCGTTTTCCGCGTGCCGCGCTGCTCAGCGCCCACGCGATCGTCAGCGGCATCAGTCTGATCATTCCAGGGCGCACCGGTTCTACTTATGGGGTGTTAAATGCGTATAGCCGACAGCCACGCAACTTTGCTACCTACGAGTTAGATTTCGTCCAGGCCGTCGCAAACCTGTTAGGAGTTGCGATTGCACGCAAAGCGACGGAGGCGGATATGATCGCAAGCGAAGCCCAGCTGCAGCAACTCAATGGAACGTTAGAGCAACGCGTGGCAGATCGCACGGCCGAACTGGCGCGCAGCAACCGTGAGTTGGACCAGTTCGCCTATGCAGCTTCGCACGACCTCAAAGCGCCGCTGCGCGCCATCGACAACCTCGCCAACTTTATTACAACCGATGCAGCGGATATCCTGACGACCGCTTCCCAGGAACACCTGGCTAAACTACGCAGGCGCGTCAAACGCATGGAAAAGCTACTCAACGACCTGCTGGCCTATTCGCGTGCTGGGCGGATTCAGCTCAGTCCGCAAAGGGTAGACACGCGAGTTGTGGTGACAGAGCTGGTCGAAGAGATCGAGCCACCACTGGGATTCACCGTTTTGATCGACGAGGCCCTGCCTATCCTGGCAACGGCCCGTGTGCCGTTGGAACTGGTGTTGCGCAACCTGATTGACAATGCGATCAAACATCACACACGCTGCGACGGTCAGGTTGCGATTGCAGCGCAAGATTGCGGCGATCATGTCGAATTCTCGGTCATCGATGATGGGCCAGGCATTGCTGAGCAATACCATACCCGTATCTTTGAGCTTTTTCAGACGTTGAAACCACGCGATCAAGTCGAAGGTAGCGGGATGGGTCTTGCGATGGTCAAGAAAACAGTAGAAAGCCAGGGGGGTGCGATCCGCATCGAATCTAGCGAAAACCACGGCGCCGCCTTTTACTTTACCTGGCCAAAGCAATTATCCAGGACTTTTAAAGCGGCCGCAACACCAGATACCGGTTTGAGCTGAAGAGAGCTATATCCACAGCCCGCAAGCGTATATAAGCAAGCTATTTTGGTAAGCAGCGCAAAAGATCTAGGAGTTGCAGGTTGCGTGCTGCGAGTTTAAAATGACATTTGAAAGGAAGAGCGAACGCAGAGAGCTATTGTACTCGCAGCATCTATTTACAGTCCACAAGTCACTGCCCACCAAATACTCAAGTATATTATGCCAAAACAAATTGAGGATCGACTTTCTACCTGGGGTCTGTTGCGCACGACACTAGAAGAGTGGAATACAGACAACGCAGCGCATCTAGCAGCAGCGCTCGCCTACTATACGATCTTCTCAATTGCGCCGATGTTTATTATAGCGGTAGCCGTCGCTGGCCAGTTATTTGGACCAGATGCCCTGCGCGGTCGCTTGGTCTGGCAAGTGGAAGCCTACACCAATGATCAAGCCACCGCCGAATTAATCCAAACGATCATCGTGAATGCCAGCGAACAAAATAGCGGCTTGCTGGCGACCGTGATCAGCATCGTGATCTTGATCTATGGTGCCACTGGGGTCTTTAGTGAGTTGAAAAATTCACTCAATCTGATTTGGGATGTACCCCCTAAAGAGAATTTTGGCATTCGCGACCTAATCCTTCACCGCCTGCTAACGCTGCTAATGGTGATCATTAGCGGTCTATTACTGCTAGCAACGTTGGTCATGAGCACCGCATTGGCAACAGCCGAAAGTTGGCTTAGCGCGCACTCAGAAGGCTGGGGGATTGTGGGCCAGGTAATGATCTTCATCTTCTTCTTCTTGGTCACCTTAGGTATTTTTGCCCTCACCTACAAATTCATCCCCGATGTGCGCATTGCCTGGCGGGATGTTTGGATTGGCGCGGTGGCCACGGCGTTGCTCTTTTCGGTGAGCCGCTTGTTGATCAGCCTCTACTTGAGCCATAGCACGATCCAATCGACCTACGGCGCGGCTGGCTCATTGGTCGCCCTCCTGCTCTGGACCTATTACTCGGCACAAATCTTCTTTTTAGGCGCCGAGTTTACTCAGGTTTATGGCCGCACTTGGGGATCGCGTTGGCGCGAACAACCTTTGTTGGATAGTGAAGGCACCACTACGCCCATTTTGGTTGTCGATGGGGAAGAGGAGCCGGCTGCGGCCGAACCCCGTTCGACGAGCCAGGTTCCACCGACGCCCCTCAGGCGCCGCCTGGTGCGCCCAATCGTCGAGGTCGGCGGTGCAGTGGCTCTTTTGACGGTGATTTCGCTGCTCAATCTTGTGCGCGCACCCTTTCGCAACGAATTTGGGGTGAGCAGAAGACGGAGAAAGCCTGCAAAACCGATGGTAGAGGGAAATAAGTAGACAGGGAGACAAGGAAGCGGATAAGGCTATCCTTGTTGTATAAAAAATTCTCCGCTTTGTTTCCTTATTGTAGGCGGCAGACAATGAACGGCAGACGGTTGTCATTCGTCGTTCGTTATTTTTCCTCGACAGGCACAACAATCGTAATCCGTGCGCCGTCGCCAGGGTGCGACACGATCTCCAGCCGGCCACCAAACAAAGCCAACCGTTCGCGGATACTGTACAGGCCAAAGCCGCTCATGCGCGCCTGGTCGATTACTTTGAATGGATCAAAGCCAATCCCTTTGTCTTCGACTGTGATCAAGATCTGATCGTTGACCTCGGTCAGGCCGAGCCGCGCCTGATGAACATGGGCGTGTTTGACTACATTGAAAAGTAATTCGCGGACCAACTGGCAGATGAGCACATGCAAATCTTCGTTGGGGGCGCGGCTAGCGGTCTGGATATCGAGTTCTAACGTCAGGCCATGCGTCTCTTGCATCTGGCCGGCCAACCACTGAAAGACTGCACCCAAACCTTCATCTCTCGTCACGGGCGGGCTCAGTTCAACGGTCAGCGTGCGCGTTGCCTGGATTGCCTGTTGCAACAAGCTGTTAATCTCTTGCAAATGTTCATGGACCTCTGGCTGCACAGTGGCCGATACATCCATGCCGACCAGGTGGGCGCGCATCTGGATGCCATAAAGCATTTGCTGGATATAGTCGTGGAGAATTTGGGCAATATGCCGACGTTCGCGCTGTTCAGCCAACGTCAGTGCCGAGGCTAGTTCGCGCACCTGCCGATTTTTCTCTTCCAGATCGGCAGCCTGCGCAATCAGTCGATCCTGCTTTTCTTTTAACTCGACCCGCATCGTCACCTTTTCAATGGCGTTAGCAATCGCATAGTCGAGCGACGCCCTTGAAATGTGATCCTTTGCCAAATAATCCTGCGCCCCCTGCTGCATTGCGCGGACTACCACTTCAATGCTTTCTTCACCAGTTAAAACCACCACAGGGATATTGCGGTCGACAAAAGTGGCGAGCAATTCCAAACCATCCTGATCAGGAAGCCGATAGTCCAACAACACACTATCGATCCGCGACAAGGTTTCTAAGAGCAGGAGTGCTTGATTGCCAGTGGTGGCTTCGTGGACAACATAATCAGAATCGAGCAGACGATGCACCATTTCGCGATCAATTTCATCGTCTTCGACTAGCAGCAGCTCAAGACCTTTTCCCTGAGGAAGGATCTTCATAATAGATCCTCATTCGGAAATTCACCTGGGAATTCGACCACGCGCCAATACGAATCAAGCATATTTATCAAGTCGACAAATTGCTCGCCAGCCTTAGATTTTAAGATATAACCTGCGATTTGTTCATTATAGGCCGCCATAATATCTTCATCACGTTGAGAGGTAGTCAGCATAAAGACGATGCTGCGCTTAAGCTCGGGATCCTGACGCAACCTTTGCAAAAATTCCAGGCCATTCATGCGTGGCATATTAATATCCGACAAAATTAGATACGGGCGCGGGATGCGCGCATAACCGCCTTCGCCACGCAAAACCTTCATCGCTTCAACCCCATCTGAGACAATTGTACAGGCATTAGCGATTTTCTGTTTCTTAAACGCGCGGACGACAGCTTCAGCATCAATTTCATCATCTTCTACGAGCAGAATGTGAACACTCTGCATCAGCATATACACTCCTCAACCGTCGCTACGAACTTAATTAATTTGCATCGGGCAGAAGAGATTATATCACATGCCTTACAATTCTCCAGTACCGCACTCCATAGGACGCAAATAACATACTGGGTACCCGAAGGATTCCCGCAAGCGTAGGTGCGGTTTCCATACCACACGATCAGTCAACCAGAGACCGTGCGGTATGGAAACCGCACCTACTACTAGTACACTTGGGCGTAAGTAAGACAGTGAATCAGTAGGACAGTAGAACAGTGTTTGTACTGTCTCACTGTCCTACTGATTCACCGGAGAATAGTATGGTTATTTCCGCCCAAGTGTACTAGCTTCTAGATCCCGCTTGTAATCATCCTTCTTTCACCCATGTAAGCCAGAATGTTGCGCCATGTCCTTCGCTCGATTCGATCCGAATTGTCCCGCCGCGTGCCTCGACCACTTTCTTAACCAGGGCCAGCCCCATCCCGCTGCCTTCCACCTGGTCGCGTGGTTTTAGCGTCTGGAACATTTGGAAGATGCGTTTATGAAATTGAGGCGCAATGCCTGGCCCGTCATCTTGGACTGAGAATTCGATCACGTCGCCCCGATCTGTAGCGTTGATGGATACCGTGCCATCGCTACGGTTGTGATGTTTGATGGCATTGCCAATCAGATTCCGCAATACCAACTCTAAGGGCACGCGCGCTGTTGTCAGGCGGGGCATCTGCGCCGGCACCTGAATGGTAAAGCCAAGGGGTGGCTCGAAAAGGTTGACAATATTCGCCACCAATTCACTGAGTTCGACGGCCTCGACCCCATGCTTTTGGCGGTCGATGCGCGCATAGGCGAGTAGATCGTCGAGCAATTTCTCCATCCGGGTCACACGTCCATGCAACTTACTCAAATTGAGCTTGGACTTGTCGGGCAATACGTCAGCGGCGTCTTCCGCAATCCAGTTGGCCAGGTGCTCGATTGCCCGCAGCGGCGCCTTTAGATCATGCGAGGCGATGTAGGCAAAGCGGTCCAATTCCTGGTTACGGCGCATCAATTCGGCGGTTCGTTCTTCCACCCGTAGCTCTAGCCGTTCGTTGAGCGCCCTCAGTTCTTCCTCGGCCTGTTTACGCTCGGTAATGTCTACCACCACCGCGCCGACATATAACGGTTCGCCCTGCGTCTTAACCGGGTACCAACTTGTCAGGAAATGACGGGCTTTCTGCCCCGCGGCCAGGGTCCGATTGCCACTCTCAACATTGTAAACGCCCTCTCCACTGGCAAAGACCTGCTCCACATAGGGCTCAATTAGACTGCTCAACGCCGGCGCCAATATATCGCTTATCCGCTGTCCCAGGTGCGCCTCTACCGGATGCGCGTTGATATTGGCCAGGGTTTGGTTGACCCGCACATAGCGATGTTCACGATCGTAGAAAGCAAAACCGACGGGTGCGTTGTCCAGCACCGCTTCTAACAAGGCCAACAACTCGGCCTTTTGCTGGGCCGCGGCCGTTAATGCCTCTTCGGCCGCTTTGTGTTCATGGATGTCAGTTGATGTACCAATCCAGCGCATAATCTGCCCAGCGGCATTGTGCACCGGGGTGGCGCGCGCGAGATGCCAACGGTAGACGCCATCTGCCCGCCGCAAACGGTACTCGGTCTCAAAAAGTGAGCCAACCCGCCTGGCTTGCGCCCAGCGGGCCAATGTACGCTCGATATCTTCAGGATGCAGCGAGTCACCCCATGCTTGCCCAAGCCCAGTATCGATTGTCAGCCCCGTATAGCGCATCCATTGCTCGTTGACAAAATCATCGGTCCCATCTGGCAAGGCGGTGTAGACAATTTGCGGCATGGCGTCGGCCAGTTCGCGGTAGCGAGTTTCGCTGGCATGGAGGGCTTCCTCGTCCCGCTTGCGTTCTGTGATATCAATATTAACCCCCACCATGCGTACGGCGACACCTTCTGGATTGGCAAAGATGTGCGCCTGCAAATTCATCCAGCCGATGTCGCCCGAGGCATGCACAATCCGAAAATCGTGATTGGGCGGCGTCAGTGTCTGTAGCGCGTGCGCAATAACCTCTTCCGCCGGGGCAAGATCTTCGGGATAGACGCGCTGGCGCCAATTTTCATAGCTGCCTTCAAAAGTGCCAGTCGCCAATCCGTAGAGCTTTTCGAGTGAGGTTCCCCACTCTACTTCGTTGGTCTGGATATTCCACTCGAAAGTACCAATGCCAGCTGCATCTTGAGCCATTTCGAGGCGCTCGGTTAGCTGACGTAGCTTCTCTTCCGCCTGCTTGCGCTCGCTAATATCGACGACCATTGAACCGATATAACGCGTTTCGCCTGCAATATTGACAGGAAACCAACTCGCCAGGCAGTAGACAATGCGCGTCGGATCCGCCAAGCTAGGGCCCTGGACCTCTACATTATAGATGCCTTTACCTGTGGTTAAGACCTGCACCAGTTGTGGATTAATCTTCTCAGCAGCCAGGGGCGCAATCTCGGCAAAGCGCTGCCCAATGTGCTCTTCTACCGGCTTGCCATGCATGGTAGCCAGCTGCTGATTGATCCGTACATAGCGATAATCACGGTCGAAGAAAGCAAAACCGATCGGGGCATTGTCCAGCATCGCCTCTAATTGGGCCAGCAGCTCGGTTGTTTGCCGGAAGAGGCGCACATTTTCCAGTGCCAGCCAGGTGCGCTCGGCGACGGTTTGTAACAGGTGAATTTCTTGCTCAGTCCAGATGCGCGGCTGACCGCTGCTTACCAAGAGCATGGCAGTCCACCGCCCGTTGCGCAGCAACGGCACGGTTACGTAAGCGCGCAAGTGGAACGGGGCATACGCAGTGGCGTAAAACTGCGCCGTCCGGGGATCAAGCTGCGTATCTTGGTTGACCACCGTCTGCCCAGCCTGCATGGTGGCCAGCATTTCGGGGCTGAAGGCAGACAAAGGTAATGCACCGGCCATCGATGGCACGCCCCAAACATAATCACGCGCAATGGTGACCCGGTCGCTGTCCAGGTCCACCTCACTGAAGAAGCAGCGTTCCACGGCCAATTGCTCACCCACCGTGCAAACCACCGTCCACAGCAATTCTTCGGGGTCTTTGGTCCGGCTAATCTCTTCGCCCAAATAGGCCAGCAGGCGTTGTGCTTCTTCGGTCTGCTTACGTTCGGTAATATCGGTGGAAATACCGATCAACCCAATCACGTGCCCGTCTGTATCCAAATGGGGAGACTTGGTGGATAGATAGGTACGCCAACCATCGGCCACTTGCACACTTTCTTCTACGACAGATGCCTGGCCACTCAGCATAATCTCGTAATCGGTGGCCATAATCTGCATTGCGGATGCGGCATCTGGCAGGTATTCAAGGTCTGTTTTGCCCACTACATCTTCGGCAGATTTGCCCACCACAAGCAGCAGCGACGGGTTTGCCAGCAAATAGCGCCCTGTGCGATCTTTAACATAGATCAGATCGCTGGTATTTTCGCTCACCGCTCGCAAAATAGCATTACTTTCGGCCAAGGCAATCTCGGCTAGTTTGCGGCTCGTAATATCTTGGGTTACGCCCAACACCCGTTGCAGTTGGCCTGTTGCATTAAACTGCGCCATCGCTCGGTCGTACACCCACAGTGTTGCACCATCGGGGCGCTGGAAGCGATATTCGACTTCATAATGGTCGGCCTGCGGCGAAAGATCATCCATTAAGCTGCGTACAACGGCCCGGTCTTCGGGGTGGATATAGTCGAAGTAGTCAAAGGCAAGATCGTCGGCCGGCAAGCCCAAAAGCGCTGGCGCATTATCACTGCGTTCCACCCGCCCGGTCTGGACATTGTATTCAAAGACCTCCATGCGAGCGACATCCAATGCCAGGCGGAGGCGTTGTTCGTTGCGTTGCAACTGATTCTCGGCCAACTTACGGTCAGTAATATCGGTGCTGAGAGCATAGAAGCCAATCACTTGTCCATCCGCCGCGACATCCGGCGCGTAACGCATGGTAAAGTTTACCGGCTGGCCCTGGCGCTGGGTTTCCGTTTCAAAGGAGATCGGCTCCGGCGCTTTTTCGCCAGCCAACAGCGCAGCAATATAGGGTTGCGCTTGGGTGTAGGTTCTGGCGCTGACCAATTCTTGGATCGAGCGACCAATGATCTGGGTGCGTGGCAACTCGTACCAAGTTTCGTAGGCGGCGTTGACAAACTGGTAGCGTTGCTCGCGGTCGATATAGGCAATCAGCGCCGGCACGTTATCGGTGATCTGGCGCAACTGCTCCTCGCTGCGTCGCCGCGCCGCTTCGGCGCGCGCCTTTTCGATTGCGGGCCAAAGCTGCGCGGCGACAGTCTCTACCAATGCGACTTCGTCGGCATGCCAAGTGCGCGCGGTACGACTGCTCACGGCCAGCGCGCCTAACCAACGCCCGTCACGCGTAAAAGGAACCGTGATAAAGGCACGTCGTCCCCGTTGCCGGTAGAAGCTATACTGATCTGCTGTATGCACACTGGTCGCGGCGTCCTCAATCACCAATGTGCGACCGGTGCGCGCTACGGCAGTTAACGCCGGCAGCGAAAAGCTGGAAATCGGGTAAATCCCATTGAAGGTCGCCCCATTCGCTGCCCAACTATTCTGGATCGTGAACTGATCTGTCACCTCATCAATTTCAGAAAAGGCGGCCTGGGTCACTTGCAAATGTTCGCCCAGCATGCGCACCGCAATTTCCATGACTGCATTCGGATCCGACAGTAAACGGATGTGGCTGCTCAGTTGGCTAAGAAACTCTTTGTTGATCTCTGCCCGCTTACGGTCATCAATATCGGTGGAGGTGCCAAACCAATGCAACACGTTGCCGGCCTCATCTTGCACAGGCACACAGCGTGCCAGATGCCAACGGTAGACACCATCGGCACGGCGCAGACGCATCTCATACTCATACGGTTGGCGCTGCGGTATGGCCGCCATCCACGCGGCCACCGCGCGGTCGCGGTCGTCTGGGTGGATAGGCGCATTGGCATCGGCCAAGCTTTCGGCGTAGCTGAGCCCGGTATAGTGCATCCACTGCGCATTCAGATATTCGACCATGCCCTGCGCATTGCTGCGCCAGACAATTTGGGGCATGGCATCGGCCAATTGACGCAAGCGCGCTTCGCTGGTGCGCAAGGCTTCTTCGGTGCGTTTGCGTTCGCTGATATCGCGCACAAAGGCCAGCCAGCGCCGATCCGGCAATTGAGTGACACTCACCTCGATTGGCACCCGGCGACCATCTTTGCGCAGCAGTTCCCACTCGCCAATTTGCCCACCACCGGTCTGGGTTAATTGGCGTCGATCATCGTCTAGCCGCGGCAGGGCAGGGGGCGGCGTCAAATCGTTAATCGACTTGCCAACCAACTCGGCATGGGTGTAGCCCGAAAGTTGGCAAGCGGCCGCATTAGCGTCGACATAGACCCTATCGTCACTACTGACAAAGATCGCATCGGCAGCGTGTTCGACCAACGTCCGATAATTGGCTTCGCTTTGACGTAAGGCAGTTTCGGTGCGCGAACGTTCCAGCGCCAGCCAGCCACGCTCGGCGACCGTTTGCAGCAGGCGGATTTCGCTTTCTGTCCAGATGCGTGGATTATGACTGCTGACCCACAGTTCCGCCACCCACTGGTTCTCGCGGCGAATCGGCACGATGACATAGGCGCGCACCGCACGCGGCTGATAATAGTCGGCGTAGAGCGCCGCGCGGCGCGGGTCTTTGGCCGTGTCAAAATTAATGATCGTAGTGCCGGCACTGAGTTCGGTCATCTCTTGCGGAGTGAAGTCCGCCATGCTCACCAGGCCCGCCACAGAAGCGATCTGATGCGCAAAATCGTGCAAATCTAGATGGTAATCGCGCAGCACCGTCATCTGCCCGGCCACGGGATCGACTTCGGCAAAGGCGCAGCGTGATACCTGCAACTGTTCGGCAATCGCGCAAGTGATCGTCCAGAGCATATCGTCAGCCTCATCGCTGCGGCTGATCTGTTCGCCCAGGTTAGCAAGGAAACGTTGCGCTTCTTCCTCGCGTTTGCGTTCAGTAATGTCGCGCGCGACAGCGAGCAGGCGATCTTGTTGGCCGCCCGGATGCGGCACCCGTGTGACTAACACATCCCACCACTTGGGTGTGCCTTTGGCCGTAGGGCTAAAGGCCTGAAACTCGCCGACGGCGCCGGCGCGGGCGGCTTCCAATGCAGTTTGCACCACAGTCGGATCGGGCCAGAAGTCGACCCAGGATTGCCCAATCAGCGGGTCCAAGTTGTCGATCTCCATCAATTCAAGCCCCGCACTATTCATGCCGATCAGGTTGCCTTCCAGATCCAATAGTTTGACCAAGTCTGGATTGTTTTCCCAGAGCGCCCGGCTAAAAGCCTCGCTTTGGCGCATGGCTTCTTCAGTCTGTTTATGCACCGTAATATCAATCGAGACCCCTACAATACCAATTTGGCGGCCTTCTTCGTCGTAGATTGGCGAATCAATTACTTGCGCTGGAAAGGATGAGCCGTCGCGGCGTTGAACGACAAACTCGCCCATCCAGCTTTCACCTGTGGCAAGTTGCCCCATAATTTCTTCCGCCTGGGCGGCAGTGGCGAAGCTGGGTGTGATCTCGATAATGTTACGGCCAGTGGCCTCATCGGCGCGCCACCCATAGAGCGTTTCGGCATAGCGGTTCCAGTGGATAATCTGCCCTTGCAGATCGGTAGCAATCACCGCTTGCCCGACCGCATCCAACAGGCTAGCCTGGAAATAAATCTGCGCTTCGGCTTCTTTGCGCGCGATAGCTTCGGCGATCACGTTAGCCAAGGCCTGTAAAAAGTCAACATCATAGCTGGTATAGACACGCGGCGTGCGGCTGTGAGCCCCCAGCACACCATAGGGTGCGTCACGGTCGCCAATGATCACGGTAATCCCGCTGACCACTTCGTGACCGTTTAGCAATTTTGAAAATTGGAAGCGCGACTCTTGATTGATGTCTTCCACAACAACCGGGGCATCGTTATAAAGGGTAAATTGCAATTGGCCATTGCTTTCTGGGCCAACCGTGCCTTGACCAATCATCGTTGGCTGCCAGCCGACGCCAGCCTGTAAGAGCAGGGTTTTGCCATCATCTTGTAAGCGAAAGAGGCCACTATACTCGACATCAAGCACCGCCGCAATGCGTTCGGTAGCGTTGCTGATCAAAACATCCGGCGTCGCGCCACGCAACGCATGCCGGCCCAAATCGGCCACCGCTTGTTGTTGGATGCGTTGCTGCAATTCGCTTTCGGCGCGCTTCAGATCACTGATATCAACAAAGGTGAGCACCACACCATCCACCAGGTTTTCTACGGTGCGGTAGGGGAAGAGACGCAGAATGTACCAATTGTCATCTTCACTTTGGATAATCTCTTCCAGGGGTTCTAGATTGGTGAGCACACGGCGGGCGAGTTCTGATAGGCGCATCTCCAATGCGCCGAGGCGGATGCGGTGGGTAACATGGGCAAAAGGACGCCCCATGTCGCTGTCGATTAGGTGGAAGAGTTCCGTCGCGCGCGGCGTAAAACGCTTGACGCGTAAAGTCATGTCTAGAAAGATCGCGCCCACATCGGTCGAGGCGATCAGGTTAAGCAGATCGCTGTTAGCGCGACTGAGCTCTTCGATTTTCAGCTTCAACTCCTGGTTGACGGTGATCAACTCCTCGTTCATCGACTGGAGTTCTTCTTTGCTTGTCTCCAATTCTTCAGTCGTCGATTTCATCTCCTCGTTGATCGACTGCAATTCTTCGTTTGATGCCTTGATCTCCTGATTAGAAATTTCGTGATCTTCGATGATCGTTTGTAAGCGTTCGCGCGTGCGCAACAATTCTTCTTCCAGCCGGCTGTTCAACGAAAGATCAACATCGGCAGATAATATTTCCGCGCCTGGCAAGCCAACCAATGCGGCCTCTTTCTTCTCCTCGAAGACGACCTCCACGTATTCTTTGGGAAAGCCAGGCTCCTCCACCAGGCCGACATGTAACTGGATCAACTGTAGTTCGCCATTGAGCTCTACTTGCAGCAGCCGCGACTCGGTGCGTTCGCCTTTGTTGAAAGCCTGATAGAGCGCGGCGCGCAAATCTAAGCGCAGGCCAGGCAATATTTTTTGCATAATGTTTTGCGTCACAGCGCCATCACGCTCACGCAGATAGCGGTCAGCATGCCCAAAAATATGGGTAATATCATAATTTTCGTTCACCAATACCCGTGGCGGCGCATAACGGTGAAGCGTCCAGTTTTGATACATCTCTTCCAAGCTACGCGGCTTGCTCTCTGGCACACGCGTGATCGGCCCCACACTTTTGGGGCCGGTGTTCGCAAAATAGGTGGCGGGCAAGCGGTGCGGAACAGAGGCGATCATCGCGCGACGTTGGAAGATGCGATGGCCTTTATCCAGCGTTGTAAAAAGATTGGGTACCGCGTCGGCCGATTCGGATGTACCCAAGAAGAGATAACCACCGCCGGAGGAATGGCGCGTGGACGCCAGGTTGAGCGCATAATGAAAGATATCAAAGCTCTTTTCCTGCGCCTCGCGATTAAAGTAGATCAACAAATTGCGACAAACGATCAAATCGAGCCGGGAAAACGGTGGGTCTTTGATCAGATTGTGGACGGCGAAGAGCACAACTTCGCGCACTTCTACTTTGATGCGATATCCTTCCTTTTCTTCGATAAAGAAACGTTGCAAACGCGCTGGCGTAATATCTTGGCTGATCGTGCTGGGGTAGAGGCCACGACGGGCAAAGGCAATCGCTTCTTCGTCGATATCGGTGGCAAAGAGTTGCAAGCGCGGCGCCTCTTCCATGGCCGATGCCTGTTCCAGCAATAACATCGCAATCGAGTAGGCTTCTTCGCCGGTAGCACAACCGGCCACCCAGACGCGCACGGTGTCGGTGCGATCCTTGCCGGCCAGGAGTTTGATGATCACCTCTTTTTCCAGGACGGCAAAGGTCTCTGAATCGCGGAAAAAATTTGTCACCGAGATCAGACAATCCTTGAATAGTGCTTGCGATTCCTCCGGGTGCATAGCCAGGTAGGCGTAGTAATCGGCAATGTTATCAATTTTATTCACCTGCAGGCGTCGGGCGATGCGGCGCAAAATGGTCGAGCGTTTGTAATGGGTGAGATCGTTGCCTGTTTGCGTATAAAGTTCAGCGAGGATCCGATTAATCGTTTCTGCGCTATTTTCTAACTCTGGGCGATCTTCTGTTTCAGTGTTTTCTACGACCGCTTCCGTTTCGGGAACTAGTACAGACAGCGGGTCAAGCGCGACACGGGTTGGCGCGCGCCAAATTTCGACCACTTGGCGCGCCAATTCCCCGGCGCGGCCAATCACGTCTGCAGCGCCGGTTAC
>JBBRVA010000024.1:0-21089 GCA_038247295.1 Caldilineales bacterium
AGCCGGTTGTAAAAATGGATTACGGGCCAGTTCGTCGATTTGCTGGGTCAACAGGCTGTCATCGAGTTGACGGACCAAGGGGCGTAGGCTGTCAAAGATTTGGCTACGCTGGATGGGCAAGAGATCCGGGGCCTGTTCTGTAACCCGTTTGGCCTGCTCGATGGTGTCGCGGGCGGTGGCTTGCTCTTCAGTGGCCAACAATCCTTCGCTGCATTGCACCAAAATTTGGGCTCGTTCAAATGCGGGCAGGGAAGGATTTAGAATAGCGATGGCACGCACCATTTGATAAAGTTGCACGGCCGGCGCCATCTCTTCTCGATCGCGGTAGCGATGGGCTAATTGGAGCAACAACTCGACTCGGCTAGGCTCGATCGCCTGGATGTTATAGGTGAGCAGCGCACGGCTGGTTTCCAACTCACCGGCATTCAGTGCTTGCTGGGCAAGCGCTTCCGCCGGATCGCCCGCCAGTTGCATGATGATCAATTGGGGCATAATCTGGCTGGTTTGGAAGCCGCTCAGCGGATCTGCTGTTTGTGCGGAATTCGCAGCGCGATAAAATGACCAAAGCGCCGCCAATGCGGATAGGCCAACAACTAGACAAAGGAGAAAACCAAACAATAATAAACCTTCCAACCAACGCCGACGTGGCCGCACGGGGACAAGTTCATCATCATCATATTCGACTTGATAATTGCGCGATTCAAAGGTCATTATTGTAATTGAGTACTAAAATGAATATAAGAATTGAGTAACATAGGACTTACGCGGCTACCTGGGAACGCCGGCATCTTGCCGGCCTGCCGCCAGAGATGGCGGCGCTCCCGGTGCGTAAGTCCTATAACAAATTAACAATCTTAGGCGGTGACGAACGGTTGTTTGTTCGCCATTTATCCTTTATTGCTTACTATCCGTTGTCTTTTTTCAGTATAGCACGCAAATCCGCCGCCGACTAGATAGCGCATAAACAAAGTTGTTGTTCTTAGACGATTTTTGCCCTACGGTCGCACTATGCTAAGATATGGCATCTAAACTACGTACTTACCTGTCTTGCAAATTTATCTGGCCTGATCTCAGTTATTACGCTTCATGTCAGCATTGAAGTACGGTAGAATCTTGGTTACCAATTAGGAGTTACCATCGTATGCAGAACTCTATCCAAAGACGTTCATCACCGCCGCCCCCACCTTCTTCTGGCGGCTTTGGCCGGCTCGTCGAGGGTCCAGCAAGTTGGCTGATCTCGTTTGTTTTGATCCCAGGCTTACTTGCTGCTGCTTTACTCTTGCCACCGGTCAAACTGCTGGATCGCCTCGAGGTTTTCGCCTATACCCGCATCAGCGCAGCTGGCGGCGCCATTTCTGATAATGATGGCACACTGGTTGTATTCCCCGGTGAAGACATGAACGGCTTTTTCCTCGCCAGCATCAAAGGCACGCCACGCGCCGATTTTCTGGAGGGCCAGGCGGGATCCAAGCTTTATGAAGCCGCGCAACAGATGCCCAAGTATCTGAGTCCACGCAGCCCTTATTACAGCGTAGATTCACAGGGCACCATGCCGACGCAGGCTATTTTGACGATTCCGATCCCCAATGATAGTTTACCGTATGAAACATTGGGCCTTTACACCTGGACGGGAAACGCTTGGGAGCTTTTGCCCAGCACTGTATTGGCGGAAAGCGATAAGATTGAATCGCGCCTCGATTATGTGCCTGCCAATTTTATGGTGATGCAAACTTTGAGCACTGTACCACCGGCGGCAACTGCTAGCCTGGGGCTAGAGGGCAAATTGCCCGATGGCGCGCTCGTGGCGGCAGAGACCAAACCAGGTCTCTACTTGCGTGGTGATGGTGCGCTCGAAGGCACGCCGCCGGCGGCTTCGACTACGGGCGTTCCCACCATTATCGAGTTGCGCAACTGGGAAGGTGACGTTGTCCCGAACAATGTGCCGCGCACAGACTTGCTGAACAATCTGCTGCTCGATCCAGGCCTGCAGGTGAATCAATTGGACGCGATTGAACGCGCCGTAATAGACTATAATTACAGTGGTGTTACCATCGACTATCGTGGTGTTGATGCCAAGCCAAGTGCGCGCGCCGATTTCGCTCATTTTATTGGCAATCTGGCCGAACGTCTCCATGCCAGCAGCCGTACGTTATCTGTGCGTGTAGAGCCAGCGCAGCAAGTCTCTGCCGAAGAGTGGAACACGGGTGGCTATGATTGGCGGGCGCTGGGTCGGGTGGCCGATCAGGTTATTATTCCAGCACCAGATGATCCACGCGCCTATCGCCCAAGCGGCGAGTTGGAAGCGTTGTTGCGCTGGGCAACAGGCCAGGTGGAACGCAGCAAAATTCAAGTTGAGCTACCCGGTCAATCGGTTGAACGCAGCGCCAACTACTTGTTGTTCAAAGGCTATAAAGAAGCGCTGCAGCCTTTGCTCGGCCAAGTGCAAGCCCAACAGAACGATGCCAGCGGCGAAGTTGCGCTCTCTCTGGAAAACCCACGCTTGCGCGAGCAAGTGAGTTGGGATACAGAGATTGGCGCTTATAATTACACCTATATTGATGATCAGGGACTGGAGCGCACAGTCTTTATCGAAAACGCGCAAAGCCTCGCCCACAAATTGACCTTGCTGCAAAAATATAATGTGCGCAATGTCGTGTTACGCACTCCATCCTCCGGTGATATTGACCCTAATACCTGGAATGTACTTTTGCAATTCCAACAGGGCGGTGAACTTTCGAGCATGGGTAGCCAGATGTCGGTTGCATACCGCGTATTAGGCGGCGACGGCCAAGTTGTCATGAGTGATGTCGTCCCCCTGAATGACTCACAACTGACTTTTCCTGCGCCGGCAGCGGCGGGTGAATTACGTGTAGAAGCCCAATTGGTGGGTGATCGCGGCGAAGCGCTGAGTATTCCCCAATCCACAATGCTGGGTCGTGTCGGCAGCGTAGCCGCCGCCGCAAAGGCCTCGGTTGGCGAAGGCGCGGCGGATGCGGCTGTTCGATTGGCAACTGCCCCACAAGAAAATGCTGCTAAGGCTACAGCCACCGATATCCTTAACGCACGCGAAGGCCCCGGCACCGATTATCCAATTTTGGGTCAACTGCAACTGGGCAGCACCTATCAAATCGTCGGCAAAAATAGCAGTGGCGATTGGTTCCAGATCGATACTGGCAGCGGCAAGCCTTCCTGGGTGCTGGGTCAGTTGATTACAACGGCGGGTGATACGAACGCTGTTGCCGTGGTTGAAGATATTCCAGCGCCTACGATCAGCGCTGCGGCCGCCCCGCAAGCCGTAGCCCAGGCCAGTGAGCCAGCCGCAGAAGAGCGCGCCGCCGACTTGCCCGCCGCTGATCCGGCGCCAGAACCAGAAGCACCGGCCGATGCGCCGCCTGCCGCCGCCCCGGTGGTCAGCGCGCCGCCCCCTGCCGGTGGTGGTTCCTTCGGCTATGGTGTTCAGACCCATATGGTTGATATGGGCAACGAAGGCTCGGTGATGGCCTTAACCCAGGGTATGGGCTTTAACTGGGTGAAGCAACAGGTCGAATGGAAACGTTTTGAGGACAGCCCTGGCGCCCGCGATTTTGGCCCCTTAGATGGAATTGTAGGCGCGGCCAATGGCGCTGGCATCAACCTGCTCTTTAGCGTGGTAAATGCGCCTGCTTGGGCGCGCGAAGCCAACCACGATGGTAGCGTGGGCGGGCCACCAGAAAACCCACAAACCTTTGCCGATTTCATGGGCGCGTTGGCGAGCAAGTATTGTGGATCGTCAGTTAAAGCGCTCGAAGTTTGGAACGAACAGAATTTGCACTATGAATGGGGCAATCGGCCGCTCGATCCAGGCGCTTATGTTGCTCTATTAGCCCCATCCTATGCTGCGATCAAGGCCGCCTGCCCTTCAATGTATGTGATCAGCGGTGCGCTGACACCAGCGGGCAATAATCCCGGCAAGGCAGTGGATGACTTTAGCTATCTGGAAGGCATGTTCCAAGCGGGTTTAGCCAATTATGCGGATGGCATTGGCGCTCACCCCAGTGGTTATAATGTGCCTGCGAGCGCAACTTGGGAAGAAGCCTGCGCGGCCATTCAGGTCAGCGGCAATAGCTTCAACGGCGCCTGCGATTCGCCCCATCACTCCTGGAGCTTCCGCAGCACAATGGAAGGCTACAAGAACATTATGAATGTCTATGGCGCAGGCAACAAGCTGATCTGGCCGACCGAATTTGGTTGGGCCGCCGGTGGCGCCTTCCATCCTGCCTATCAGTATGCCAATGACAATAGTTATGAAGAACAGGCCCAATGGACCGTAGAAGCCTACACGATGATGCGCAATTGGGGCTGGGTAGGACCTGCATTCTTGTGGAACTTGAACTTCCGCATGATTGCCGACGGCACCGAGAAGGCACAATGGGGTATTGTTGATGCGGGCGGTGGACCACTACCGGCCTACTCCGCGTTGGCAGCAATGCCAAAGTAGGGTAGATAGGTAGACAGGTAAATAGGTAAACAGGTAGACAGGTAAATAGGTAAACAAGGGATTACGACTTGTCTACCTATTTACCTGTCTACCTGTTTACTTTAACCTTTACCACTGGCACAGGCAGATTTAGAAAAGCCGAGTTTTGTGCATCGAATTATCCTAGGTTATGATGCTGCTGCGTCGAAGCCCACCAAGTTCATCTATAAAAACTCGCCTATTCCCCAGGCTTGGGTTGTGACTCTCCATGTTTTGTCTATGTTCACCAGATTGAGGCGGTGCTCTATGTTGTTACCCAGATTTACCTGGCGCAATTTGCGCTATTCGTTACAGCTCTGTTCGCTAGCCCTCTGTGCAATGGGGATAACCCTAACACTGGCTGTGCCTTCTGTGCATGCCGCTGAACTACCTGCAATTACCCAAGGTGCCACTTTTGATCCATCGGCCCCGGTGGGTGCAGTCGTGGCGACCAGTACTGATCGTCTAAATGTGCGCAGTGGCCCAGGCACCAACTTTGGTGTCGTGGCCAAACTTCTGGGCGGTGCGCCGCTTCAAATCATTGGCCAGGATACGGCCAGGACGTGGTATCAGGTGCGCGCCGATGGGATTACGGGCGACGCTTGGGTCTTTGCCCAGTTCGTCGTGGTCGATGGCACATCGACGCCCGTGGTGCAGCCAGCCATCCCCGAGCAAGCCCAATCTATTCCCGCCCCAGCAGCAACCGTGCCGACGGCGATAACCAACCCGGCTAGCATGAATGTGCGCAGTGGTCCCGGCACTAACCATACGGTCGTAACTACCCTCTCGGCTGGCACGGCCGTAGAGATTCTTGCGCTAAACGCCGGCGGTGACTGGTACCAAGTTCGTGTCCCCAGCCTAGCTGATCCGGCCTGGGTCTTTGCCAGCCTGGCGAGTGCATCTGGACCACTAGAGGGTCTGCCCCGCCTAAGCCAAGAGCAGACACCCGCCCCATCCACCCCGATTATTGGATCCGCCCCGGCGGCGGCTCCTGTCAATGCGCCGCCGCCCGCCGGTGGTGGCGCTTTCGCCTTTGGCATCACAGCCAACATGTGGCAGAACGACAAAGCCGGCACCGCTAATCAAATTAAAGATTTGGGCTTAAGCTGGGTCAAACAGCAGGTACGCTGGGAGTTCGTGGAGAACGAACCCGGTGCAGTGAACTGGAGCGAGATGGATGACATCATCAACGTGATGAGCGGCAACGGCATCCAGGTGATGTTTAGCGTAGTGACTGCGCCGCAGTGGACGCGCCCGGACAAACCTGGGACGGGTGGCCCGCCCAACGATTTTAACGTTTTTGCCGACTTTGTCGGCAAAATGGCCGGTCGCTATTGTGGCCGCCTGGGCGCAATTGAGGTGTGGAACGAGCAAAATTTGCAACGTGAATGGGAAGGCTACCCGCTGGACCCTGGCACCTATATGGATTTGTTGCGGCGGTCGTACAACGCCATCAAGGGTGCTTGCCCAGCGGTTTTGGTGATCAGTGGCGCACCGACGCCCACGGGCAATTCTCCCGTTGCAATTGATGATATTGACTATCTGCGCGGTATGTATAATGCGGGGTTGGCCAATTACTCGGACGGCATCGGCGTGCATCCCAGCGGTTACGCCATTCCGCCCCATGTCACCGTACAAGATTGGGAACAAGGCCGCTACATAGCGCCACCATCCCATTTCAACCACCGCAGTTTCTATTTCCGCAGTACAATGGAGGCATCACGCCAGGTGATGATTGATTATGGCGATGTCAACAAGCGACTGTGGCCGACCGAATTTGGCTGGGGTCAAACTGTCTCACCCCATGCTGGTTACGAATACGAAGCTTATATTACGGAAGGCCAGCAGGCGGAGTATATTGTCAACGCTTTTCGTATGATGCGCGATTGGGGTTGGGTTGGTGGTGCGTTCCTCTGGAATTTGAATTATAGCCAGGGTGAAATGGGCGCCTTTAATATCGCCGGTCGACCGGCGTATGAAGCGCTGAAAGGTGTAACGCGCTAAGGACTGCCAATCTATAAAATAGCTTGGAGATTAGAGACTGGAGGTGACAGGTCAACAATCTCCGCTAGTCTCCAAGTTATTTTATGGCTAGTTTTTAGCTTTGCTTATGCGCGTATGTCTAGATCTGGGAACTTTGCAGCATATAAGCTCGTCTCTACCAACAAAAGTGCCGAATTACCATTTAAATCGAGGATTTTGAGGACCAATCTATGCATAAACAGCCAAAAAAAATTTTTATCGTTCTCGCGGCGTTGCTTACGCTCATTTTAGCAAGTGCTTGCGGTAGCGAACCTGAGGCGACGGCCACCCCCACTAAAACACCGGTGGGCGCAGGTGCGCAAGCGGCCAATACGCCAGAAGCAGCGGTAACGCCGACGCCGCCAACGACCACCGAAGTCCCCGCGGCGACTACGGCCGCCAATGCCGCCCCAGCTGCGCTGCAGACCCAAACCATTGTGCGGATCAACACTGATCTGCTAAATGTTCGCAGTGTACCAGATATTACGGGTGAGATTCTTGCGACAGTCAATACAGGGGATACTTTCACCCTGATTGGTCGTAATCAGGATAACACTTGGGTGCAGATTGGCGAAGACGGCCGTCAGATCGGCTGGGTGGCCGCCGAGTTTGTGGAAATCCAGACCGACGTGCCGGTGACGGAAACCCAAACGCAGACCACCACAGACGCGCAACCGACTGCAGCGCCCGTGATTAGCCCCGCTACGGGCGCCATGCTCAGTCCAGATTTTGGCGGCCAAGCCTTTCTCTGGTGGCGGCCAGAAGTGGCCCATCGCGATTTGAAATTGATGCGTGAGGGTGGCTTTAACTGGGTCAAACAAGCCTTTGCTTGGGAAACAATTGAGCGGAGCGGCAAAGGCCAGTTCGATTGGTCGATTGCCGACCGCGTCGTGAGCGATGTCAACGCCAACGGTTTAAATTTGTTGGCTCGTCTAAGCACAGATCCCGATCTAGCGGCCTTTTGGGCAGGTGCGCCACCCCAGAATGGCGATAATTTTGCGGCCTTCGCCGGCGCTGTCGCCGCGCGCTACAATTGTCAGGCTGGCTCGATGGGCTGTATCCAAGCCTATCAAGTGTGGAACGAGCCAAACCTGGCCCGCGAGTGGGGCGGCAATCGGCCTAATCCAGCCGAGTATGTCGAATTTTTGCGTAAGGCTTATACCGCAATCAAAGCCGGCAACCCCAACGCAATTGTGATCAGCGCCGGTATGGCGCCCACGGGTGACAACAGTAATGTTGCTATGCCCGATGATGTCTTTTACGATAGCATGTATCAGGCCATGGGTAGCAGCAGCAACGGCTACTTTGATATGCTTGGCGTGCATGGCGCCGGTTTTGCGGCGCCGCCCGAGTTGGATCCAGCAGAAGCGGCTGCGAACCCGAAATATGGCGGCTACCGCTTCTTCGCCTTCCGCCATGTGGAAGATATCCGCGCGATTATGGTGAAATATGGCGATACCAACAAAAAAATTGTGTTGCTGGAATTTGGCTGGACCACCGACGCGGTGAATGCGGCGTATAAATGGCATGGCGCCGATGCTGGGATTACCGATGTGGTACAGGCAGAATATCTGCGCGGTGCTTATCAATATGCCGCGGCCAATTGGCAACCCTGGATTGGCTTGATGAGCCTGCTCACAATGCCCAACCTGGACTGGACCAATGATGGCAACCCGCAAGATGAGGAACAATATTGGTGGGCGATTATGAATCCCAGCGGGATCGATCAATTGGACTTCCGCGCTGCCTATATCTTCTTGTGTGATTACTTCAACCGGCAGCGCGGCCAGTTCTGCCCCTACGACCCGGCGCGCCAGTAAACAGTAGGATAGTGACTAGTCATCAGTGAGACCAGTGAAAACACGAAACTAAGCACTGGTCACTGATGATTGGTTACTGATAGCTACAATTCGCCGTTCACAACTATCACTTAAGTAGCCAATATGCGTGTTGAAGTACCGGGGCAGTCAAGTTGGGTTTCTAGCGCAGAAGCCGATCAAACAATGCAGGTTTCTAAGGCCACCAATGTCCGGCTCCAAATTGCGGAGCGGGTGTTGGTGGCCTTAATTGTCGTTGAATTAGCGCTGCTGGCGTTGGTGCGTAGTGTCAATCTGGACGAAGGTTGGTATCTGTGGGCCAGCAAACTTGTCTATGAGGGGCAGTGGCTTTACCACGATTTTGCCTACACCCAGACGCCATTGCTGCCTTACGTTTATGGGCTTTGGCAACGCCTGTTTGGCGAAGGGCTTTACCAGGGGCGCGTACTAACCATTCTGCTCGCCATAGCCACCTGGTTGATCAGCGCAGCCAGCGCCCGGCGTCTAGGTGGGCAAACGGCTGCGCTCGGCTGCCTGGCTGTGCTGGCGACTGCTTTCTTTGCTATCGGTCAATACACCTATACGGCCACCTATGCGCTCACCGCCTTTCTGATTGCGGCCGCTTTACATATGGCGTTGAGCGAGCGACCAGAAATTCAGCGCACTGGTCTGGCGGCAAGCTTGTTTGCCCTGGCTGTGTGTGTGCGGCTTTCCACCGTGGTCGCACTGCCGATCTTTCTCGGCTATTTAATTATCACCAGTCGCACCCGTTGGCGGGCGCTACTCTGGGTGCTGCTCGCATCGATCATAACGTTTGGCCTTGTCTTGATCCCTTTCTGGCTGCTTGATGCGCGCTTGATGCTCTATGATATCTTTGGCTTTCATACAGATCGTCTGCTGCGCGTGCATTGGCAATGGCTGCGTGTGCGCGCCACGATTGGTGTCACCTTGCTAGATTTTGCCGTCCCATTGCTCCTTGGCACAGGTGGAGCCTTGTGGGCCGGCTGGACGCTCAACCATGCCAACGGCCAGCAAGATAAGCAGCGGCGCACCCAAGCTTTCACTTTGATCGCCATCTTGGGCATGGCATTAGGCATGTTTATTGCCCACTTGGCCCCGCGCACCACCGACAGCTATTACAATGCCTTGCAGATGCCGCTGATGAGCGTGGCTGGGGGCGTGGTCCTGGCGCATAGTTTCAGCTATCTGCGTACGCAACACTGGCAGAGATTGGCCTACACGTTCGTGCTCTGTGTGATCGTCGCCAATGGTTGGCTGCAAGCCCAGGCGCTGATCCGAGAACGGCTGGTCGCCGTACCCTTGCAAAATCAGATTGCGACGGTACGCAGCGCGGCCCGCCTTCTGCAGCGCCATACCCAGCCGGGCGATCCGTTGCTCTCCTTCAATCCCCATCTTGCGCTGGAGGCAGGTCTGCGCACACCACACGGCTATGAGATGTCGATCTTTGCCTATCGCCCCACCTGGACCAGCGAAGAGGCCGTGAGCCACAAGGTGGTTAACAACGAGCGCTTGATCGTCGAATTGGGCAAAGGCAAGACGGTTGCTGCCTTTAGCGAATTTGATCTGGAGATGATCTACGGCGAGCGCGATGGTTTCTTCCAGGCGCTGGATGAACGCTACCGCTGGGCCTACACGGTGCCCCGCTTTGGACCTTATGGTGACGCGCTACACATCTATTTGTTGCCCGAATTTACACCGCCGGCGCCCCAGGTTGAGCGCAAGATTCCCTTCGAAGATAGCATTACACTCGTCGGGTACGATCTAACCCAGCAACGCTATGGCGCAGAAGGGACACTTGATCTGGGGATCTATTGGCAGGCTGCGCAGACGCCAAGCCAACCCTACACGGTTTTTGTCCAATTGTTAGATGAGGCGGGCCGCTTTGTAACCGGCGCCGATAGCCCGCCTTGCCACAATACCTGTCCCACCACCACCTGGCGACCAGGTGAATTTGTGCGCGACGAACATACGCTCTCGCTAACTGGTTTAAGTTCTGCGACAACCTATCAATTGCAAATCGGGATGTACGACGGTCGCGGACAACGTTTGAAGCTGGTCGCAGATGGCATAAACCCTGCCGGCGACAGCGTCGTCTTGACAACCGTCACGGTTCCCTAACCAATATCAGGCGCGGGAAAAATCATTGCTTAGCTCGGAACTTACGTCGCCACCACATCGTTCCTATTTTATGCACACAAGTTTACCTTCTACAGATATTCACTTTGCCAACCAGCCGCCGCGCAACCGGCCACGCTGGATCTATCGATTGCTTGCGATCGTCCTGGTTTTTCTGCTTGTGGCCGCTTCTCCCTTTTTGTGGCGCGCGTGGATTCAAGCGCGCTATGCCGACCAGATCTATACGGCCGACGCAGTTTCCGCCACCCGCGTTGCGATTGTTTTTGGCGCGCGCGTCTATGGCGATGGCCGCCTGAGTTCGATGGTGCGCGACCGTGTCGACACCGCCGTCGAGCTGTACAAAGCGGGCAAAGTGCAAAAGTTGCTGATCAGCGGCGATAACCAGTTTGAAAACTATGACGAACCGGGCGATATGATGACCTATGCCATTCGCCAGGGCGTACCAGCCCAAGCGATTCAACCAGACTATGGTGGCCGCCGCACCTACGATACCTGTTACCGGGCCAAAGCTATCTTCCAGGTTGATGAGGCGATTCTCGTGACTCAGGCTTTCCATTTGCCGCGTGCGCTTTTCCTCTGCGAAAATTTAGGCGTCCAGGCGGCTGGCGTAGCCGCTGATCGCCGCGCCTATGCGCAGCGTTCGCTGGCTTGGTCCGAAAACCGTGAGATCCCCGCCCTGGTCGCTGCCCTGTTGGACATTATCTGGCAGGCGCCTCCACCCGTATTGGGCGAACCGATCCCGATTCAATAAATTAAGGGACGCGGATGAACGCGGATTTTACAGTAACAGCGTAAAATCCGCGTTCATCTGCGTCCCCAATTGTACTTTTACTCTACTGACAAAATTGACGATACCCCTGCGTACGACTCCACCAGTCATCCACCTTATGGCTACGCCGTCTACAAGTAGCAAACACGTCCGAGATTGTGACTGCAAACCCACCGCTCTTGTGATAAATTAGGATTACTGATCATGTTCGTTGGTTGACATAAATACGTTTAAGTCAACTGTAATGTGCTTGCTAGGCTACTCTTGCCATTGATTGCTCCCCTCCATTGCACCCCGCTGTTCTGCTAGACAAGCCACTTCCGAACGCTTAAACCGTTAACAGACTGCTTTTAATGCAGGCTTTTAACCCATTGCCTTGTTACCTAGAATGCTAGTCGATTGTGCATCCAAGGTAACAGTGTGAAAGATAGGACGGAACCTTATGCCCAAACTCAACCCTTTTACCTACGGAAGTATGATCACCGACCCGTATCGCTTTATCGGGCGTCGGGCCGAGTTGGAGTTTATCACCAGCCGCTTGAATGGTGAACAGCCCCAAGGCTCCTCGATCGTGGGACCGCGCCGCATGGGGAAATCATCGCTCTTACACTACCTCATCCACCCGCGTGACAATGAGACGCTCTGCAAAGCGCCGGGACAACATGCGATCTATTTTGATGCCCAGAAAGGCGAATGTAGCACGCCGGATCAATTTCGTGTCACGCTCTTACATTTGCTGCTCACCACCCATGCCTTCGACACAAACATGCCCGAAGGACACACGTTGACGAAACTCCAGGCCCAATTGACGAGCGAGAATGAATGTTCGTGGGCAACCGCCCGCTCTATCCTGGCCGCGCTGCCCTTCCATCCGGTTGTCTGTCTGGATGAGTTCGAGGCATTGCTGACCGACGCCTTTGATGAACAGTTTTTCAACGGCCTACGCAGTTGGGCGAATGAAGGGTTGCTCACTTGGATCATCGTTTCAGTAAAATCGCTGCCCGAGCTCGGTCAACTTTACAATTGTACCTCACCTTTTTTCAATTTGTTGGCGACGCTTGAATTAGGCGCCTTGCAGCCGCAGGAGGCCGATCAACTGTTGGATCTCGCCGCGGCCAACGGTGCAGCTTTCACCCAACCGGAACGTGAGTGGCTGCATGACCTGACAGGTGATGATCCTTATCACCTGCAAATTCTGGCCTGGCGGCTCTGGCAATATAAAGCCGCCAACATCAAAGTGGGTGAACGTGAGTTACGGCAATTTCTCGCCCAGCAACTCAACCCGCCCCAGCATCTTACCCGTCACCGTCTGGCCCGAATTCAGCACTATCAGAAAACTTGCTTACTTTTCGTCTTGGTACTACTGCCTACCCTTCTGCTCATTTGGCAAAATTGGAACCTTGTCCAATTGGGCGCGGGCCAAGGCTGGTACTGGCTCGAACAAGTCGGCACGCGCCTGGCTTGGTTTCACGGCGTTGTAACCGGCTTTATGACAACAATTGGGATTAGCATTGCCCTGTTGAGCGCAATGCTGCGCCGTAAAAATCTGCTAACGAAGGTCAAAATGCTCTGGGCAAAGGCACCCTAATGAAAGCTCAACAATTTTTACGCAATACCTTTTCGCTGCTCTATGCGCTTTACTTTCAACCGACGCTGCTGGCCCAACGTTTACACCCAGGGCCAGCCGATTTGCGAACCACGGCCATTCGCTTGGACAGCGCAATCTACCACCACCAACCGGCTCGCGTCCAGCGTTATCTGTGGCAACTCGTCCTGCTTTGCAGTTCGGCGGCAACCCCGCTCTTGATATTGGCGCCGATGGCTCCCCAACCGCCCTCGCCGCTGCATCTGTTGCTAACGTGGATGATGATACATTTTGGCCGGGCTGAGCGCCACCGCCTGGCAGGCAGCGTTGGGAGCAGTTACCGTGCTGGCGCTGGCATTGTTAACCGGTTTGGCCCACGAGCCGGCGCACTGGTTGACCCTGCTAAGCTCGGTAGAGGTCGCCAGCCCACTTACAGGAAATCCCCGCTGGTTTGGTGATTGGCGTCTGTGTTGGCGTTATGGTGGGCACAGGCGCGCGCCACTTCTCCCCTTATCTGCGCCGCTGGCCTTGGCTGACCACTAAACTGGCAGTTGTAGACAGCATCGCCTTTTTGATCGCCTGTGTGGCTGCGATCAATGGCGCATGCCTGGCCGCCTTTATGATCAAAGGTGGCGCAGCAGCGATGGTGGCCAGTATTATTGCCGGCAGCATCGCCGGGGGCGCCAACGGGGGACGGGCCGTGGGCTCGGATAACGGCGTTGCCATCGGCGCTGCGCTGGGGATTGGTGTCGTGGTCCTGTTTGGCGCGGCTGGCGGCACCCTGAATGATGTGGCCGGCCAGACGCGGCTGAACTTTACCGGCGACTTTGCGGTCAGTTTTGCGATTATGACCGTCTGCCTCACCTTTGTCGGGGCAGTGGGCGTTGCCACCATCGTGGCCAAAATTGTCACCGATAGCAAATGTCCAAATTTCGTTTTTGGATTTCAAAATCGCCGAAACTAGAGTATTACGACAACGTTAAATTAGCTACCAGTGGTAGTGACCCGATTTGAGGCTATTTTTCGCCGAAATTTTCCTGGCAAAATCAAGATGAACGCAACAGAATCGTTTCTCTCGAAAATCCGGCAAAACCGCTGATGCAAATTTTCAGTAGTTCAGCAGAAGCGATTTGACGCATTCTAATTTAACGTTGTCGTAGTATTGACTTTTGGAACGATCAGTCCTATAATGGCAGGCATGAGCACTTTGGGTAGACCTCTGGAATTTGATCCCGATAAAGCCGTCGATATTGCGATGGAAGTATTTTGGTGTAGGGGATATGAGACCACATCCATGACTGACTTGTTGGATGCAATGGATTTATCGAAGAGCAGTTTTTATCAAACATTTGGAAATAAGCAACAAATTTTCGAGCGCTGCCTTAAACGTTATGTGGATACGCTGTCCACAAATATGGAGAAGGAATTGAATGCTTCTCGGTCGGGTAGAAGTTTTATTGAAAACATGCTTGACACAATTGCTAGTACCGCAGAGCAAGAGGAAGGAGCAAAGGGCTGTCTCATGGTAAATTCTGCTAATGAGTTTGGTCAGAAAGACTCAGTTATCGCCACCTCTCTCGAAGACGGTTTACAACTTTTTACTAAAGTTTTTATAAAGGCAGTGAAAAGAGCGCAATCAGAAGGCGGTATTTCCGCGGGCGCTGATCCGCACGTCATCGTAAACTATCTGCATGTCAGCATAAGCGGGCTGAGAACAATGATCAAGACTGGTGCAGATAAAAAATCTATAAAAGGGACAGTCACGCTGATTCTTAAAGCACTCGACTAATTTTTTTGGTTCTATTTTGGACTATTTAGTCCAAATCTGGCATATATTAAAAACTAACAAGGAGAGAAACATGACCACATTTAAAAGAGAGATCGAAATTAATGCCCCATTGGGAAGAAGTGCAACTGAAATTACTATGGAGGTAGAAATAGATGCCCCAATAGAAAAGGTTTGGGAGAATTTTAAAGATGTTGGAGGCATTTACAAAAATAGCCCGACTGTAGATTCATCTTATGTTATTTCTGAAAATAAAGAAGGTGTAGGAGCTAAAAGATATATGATAATGTCGAAGGCTTTTAAAGGAGCTATATTGGAAGAAGAGAACTTGATATGGAATGAAGCAGAGCATTATCAAAAATTCAACGCTTATCGCATTTATAAAGTACAAGGTCTTCAGACAATGGGCGGTGATTTTAGACTTACGGCTAAAGGAGACAAAACTATTCTGACTTCTACTTTAAACTACTCTATGAAAAATAGAATGTTTGGAATGATGAACGGAATGATGGGTCGTAAAAAATTCACAAAAACTTGGGCTACAATTCTTGCAGGATATAAATATTATTCGGAAACAGGTATCAGAGTTACAGAAAACACAGTTCTGCCAATAAAAGAGGTGAAATTATTGGAAGTAAAGAAAAACCTAAATAAATAACTCGGGTGTTGTGAATTTAATAGTTGACAAATGTCCACTATTGTGAATCAGGTTGGGCAGAGTTGTTGTTTGGCAAACAAGATGTCAAAAAGCTCCTGAGCTGTTTTCTGTCCAGACTGCAACGCACGATGGGCATAAAGAATCAACTCCTGAATCGCCGCTTGTTGTTGCCGTCGTACAGCCTGTCCAATGGTTTGTATGGGAGACAGTTGTTGGCGTTTACCGCTTGAGTTAGGCAAACAGTCGAGGTGCAAAAAAGAATAGGCCACGAAAAGCAAATGCCAATGTTTTCCAATAGCGTCAGCATTTCGCATGCGATACTCATCTAGCCCAAGCTGTTGCTTGCAGTCTTGGTAAAACGTCTCAATAGGCCAACGGAGCAAATAAGTGGCGATAATTTTTTGGGCGTTCCAACTAAGGCAGTTGGTGATAAGGACAACATAGTTGCCCTCACAAGAGGGATTGTCGAAGCTAATGACCAGCCGGACTTTGCCTAGGGAAGGTATGATGACATTTTTGGTAAAGCTTTGCACCAACATGTAGGCGATACGTTTATCATTCCGTTCACTAGATTGCCATTTGGCTTCACTCAAAAAACGAGAGATATTCGTTTTATCAGCACTATCTAAAATACAGTGAGCCATATTGCTCAGCGTCTTGTTGTCTAGGGTAATAAGACCTGTTAGATAGTTCTCAAAGTGACGGATCTGACAACTGTTTTGGAACAGTTCATGAAAAGGAGACGCGTGTTGGCTGACAACTGAGGCTTGAGTCACGAGAGGAAGTTGCATAGGCTTTACTACGCTATTTTTTTGTTTTAGTCAACACCCATTTTCACAACACTCGAGAAACTAACAAGGAGAAAGACATGACTACGTTTAAACGAGAGATTGAAATCAATGCTTCAAAGGAAAAGGTTTGGCAGGCACTTGCAAATTTCGGCGATATCTGTCACGGACACCCCGGAGTTCTTACATCGAATTTAACCTCGACACAGAAATCAGGGCTTGGTGCTACTAGACATTGCAATTTCACAATGATGGGTGCTACAGCCGAAGAAAGAGCCATTGAATGGAGAGAAGGCGAATATTACAAGATTGAAGCCTACGAAATCAAGAAGTTGCCTGGCATAAAGACCATGATTGTCGATTTCGCTGTTCGTCAAAAAGGAGATCGTTCTGTGTTGACATCTACAATGGAATATTCCATGAAGAATGCATTTTTTGACCTGATGAACAACTTGGTGATGAAAAAAATGAACGCCCAACTTTTAGATGGCATCCTGGCGGGTCACAAGAAATATATTGAAAGTGGCGAGATTGTGACTCAAAAAACCGTATTGGAGTTGGATAAAGTAGTAAAAATCATTTAATCAACAAATCATTCAGGATGTGATTGAGGAAGGACTCTTGGGATAAGAATCTTAGGAGTCCTTTTTGAGTCAAGCGAATAGCCAAACTTATGATTTAGATAGTTTTTATTTTTCGACAGGTTGCCGAACACCCGATTCACAGGCTGGGGGATAGCGGACAAGAGCCACCCGAACCCAACCGGAATGTGCGGGCAACAAGCACAAAAGGCCCAGATCACCCATCGGCGGGCGACAGCCTCGCCGTCTGCTTCACCCACTGTGCGGCAGGCTGTCACCCAGGTCTACGCCAATGAAACGTTTGAACTAGGCAATTTTGTCAGCTACACGCAGAAACATTATAATTAACAGTCGGTGCACAAGATAAAGCTTGCAGGAGAGCACGACATGTTGACCACTGAGCTACCGAAACACTTACAAGAAGAATTCGAGCGCACAGCTCAACTATTGCATGAGCAGGATGGCATTCGCCAAGCCTTAATTGAAGCAATTGAGTTATGGCTCACGCAGCAACACCAAAAATTAACCCAGGCTGAAGCAGCGCTCAATAATCAAGCCTTTGATAAGTTGCGATCGCAGTTGGAACAAACGTATCCTGACCACTGGATCGTCATCGCCAACGGTAAATTCCAGGGTGCAGCCAACTCCGTAGAGGAACTGAATCATGTTGCACCTACCGCTAAACATCGGATTATCTTCCAAGTCGGTCAAACTCGTCCTAAACAGGTTGAATTAGGATGGCAAGCAACGTTCGCTTAATCTGTTGGACTACTCCCGACCGCTTGGGCATCAGCCTTCAGATACGGAATCTGACGGGTCAAGTTCATCAGCCGACGACTGAACTGGTGCAAATTGACACCGGTTACAGTGAAGAATTACTGATCCCGCAGGTATTGTTTAGCGCTTTGAACCTTGCCCACTGGCAGTTGCCTGATTCTGTTGCAGCGCAAGGGACAACCGTTACTGGACAGTTGATCCAATTTTACGAAGCCCCAGTCGATATTTTGATCCCGGAGGCCGGGATCCAACATCGTGTCGTTGCGCAAACCTTCGCACAAAATACACGTTTTTTGTTGGGTCGTGCCTTTCTCCGGCACTTCAAAGTCATGTTAGATGGTCCAGGTAGTCAAACTTGTCTCTTGGTGTCATCTGCCCTTTAATCACCCTTCCCGTAGGATGGCCACCGCCGCCGAACACGGCCATCAGGTTGTTTCCCCCTATCGTTGACCGACCCCAGCTAAATTCTTACCAATTTTTTCTTCGCGTCTTTGTGGCTTTGTGGTAAAGTTATAACCAATATGCAATCAAAGCTTGTCTGATCGATGAAAAGAGCATCTCTTGTTTGAACTTGTTTTCTTGGGCACTTCCGCCTCGGCGCCGTCGGTGCAACGGGGTCTCTCCTCGGCCATGGTGATGGTCAATGAACACCGTTTTATGATCGACTGTGGCGAAGGTACACAGCGGCAGATTTTGCGCGCCGGGTTGGGCTTTCGCCGCCTGGACAAAATTCTATTGACGCACGGCCATCTGGATCATATCCTGGGATTGGGCGGCTTGGCCAGTACGCTGGGGCGCTGGGAAGCGTTAGATGAACTCAACATCTATGGCGGCGCGGCGGCGCTAGAACGCGTCCATACGCTGATGGAAGTTGTCTTTGGCCCTGGCCAGATGCCGAACGTGGGCGTGGCGCTCAACTTGCTGGAAAGCGGGCTGCTGTTCGAGGGTAAACACTTTACCCTGAACGCATTTCCCGTGCAACACCGCGGGCCTGATTGTTTCGGGTTTACTTTTGAAGAGAAGACGCGCCGCCCCTTTTTGCCTGAAAAGGCGGAAGCGCTGGGCGTGCCGCAAGGCCCCCTGCGTCGCGACTTGACAGCCGGCTTGCCCATTACCCTGCCCGACGGCCGCACGATCAGGCCGGAGGATGTGCTGGGCGAACCGCAGCGCGGCGCCAAGCTTTGTTTCGTCGGCGACGTAAGCCACACCGGTCCTCTGCACAAAGCGGTCGCTGACGCCGATTTGCTGGCGATCGAAGCTACCTATTTGGATGCGGATAAAGATCTGGCCCGTGACCACGGCCACATCACCGCTACGGCGGCGGCGCGCCTGGCGCGCAATGCTGGTGTCAAGCAACTGGTGCTCCACCACATCAGTCGCCGCTATCGCCCCCAAGAGGTGCTGGCCGAGGCACAGGCGATCTTCCCCGCCACCATCGTTGCCAGCGATCTGGACCTCTTCCAGATCAACAAGAGCAAACCCGTCCAGGTGCGTAGTCTATACCAGCGCTAATGTGCAACGATTTTTCAAATCGTTGCACATCGTGAGCCAATCTACCTCACATAAAGTAGAGCAATAGAATGATAAAAGTGCAATCCTATCCGATAGGATTGGTAGAAAATAGGCTTGCGATTCATTCATTGTACGCTTATAATCAGAGAAGAAAGGAGCAGAAGATGATCGCTAAAAATCAAATCGTTCAGCAAACCGAGTATCCCCACATCGTGAAAATAACTGGCGTTTGCGGTGGCCAAGCAATTATTGAGGGAACCCGGATCGCAGTTTGGCATTTAGTTGGCTATTACTATAAAGTCGGCTTGCCAGTTGAAGAAATTCTCGCCGAATGGGATTATCTTACTCCTGCTCAAGTCTTTAGCGCGCTAGCGTACTATCACGACCATCGACAAGAAATCGATGAGGTGCGTCAGAAAATAGCCCCGAACATCGGATCAGGTGGCGAATCTAGAGCTATTGGGCATCTTTATCCTCAATCCCCTCGAACAAATCGGCCAGTGTAACCTCCAGCGCGTGTGCTAGAACTTCGATATTACGCAGAGACACGTTGCGAATGCCCCGTTCAATGCCACTTATATAGGTGCGGTCAAGACCACATAGTTCCGCTAAATCTTCTTGAGATAGATTGCGCGCTTTGCGCAATGTTTTTATCTGTTGTCCAAATTTTTCTGTCACAGAGGATCGTTGGGCCATATTACTTATTATATGGCTTGATGCTTTTAAGTCTACGGACTATAAGTCACAATCATTTACAGATTTGATATTATTATAGCACTGAAGTAAAATGTAGACTATAAGTCACAAAATAAATAACAGAAGAGAGAAGATAATCAAATGAGCACCTACGACTACGAAAAGATCCTATCTGACTACGCCAACGACCGTATGAGCGTCGAAATGACCTTGGGCCATGCCTTACAGCACATTGGCAAGCTCTACGCCGCCCAAAGCGCTAGTCAGCGCGACCTACAGGAAAAACTCGCTACGTTAACCGAAACGAGCAAGCATTTACGCGCCGATATAGAGCGCCTGATCGCGCATACGGCATTGCCGCTACACGCCAAAGACAAACCGCCGCGCAAAACAAGTTGATCAGCTTGCGCTAGACTCTATCCGGAATCCTACAAATCTGCGCGAGCTTGACCACGACAGCGGTTTTTACCCGCGCAGCTTGCCGCCCGTTGCCTTTTCCACCGCGCTGATAATCCGTTTGCGCAAGTGTTCGACTTCTTTCTCGTGCAAGTTGCGTTCTGGGCTTTGATACGTCAAACGATAGGCCAATGACTTGAAGCCAGCCGGGATCGGATCACCCCGATAAATGTCGAAGAGTTCCAAACCGACGACGAGCGCACCACCCGTCTGGCGGATGGCAGTCTGCACTTGCTGCGCCGTCACATCTTCGGCCACTTCAAAGGCTAAATCTTCCACCACCGGCGGATAGCTGCTAATCGGCTGCATCGGCTCCAGCCGCCACTGCGGCTTGATCAGCGGCTCGATGCTTAGCTCAGCGGCGTTGATACGCACGGCGGGCAGACCATAGGCCGAACGGACTTGCGGGTGAACTTCCCCGATCAGGCCCAGTCGTTTGCCTTCTAGCACCACTTCGGCCGCGCGCGGGCCAAAGACACCCGTTTCCGGCTGGGCGCGATACTCGATCTGGTTGGTATTAAAGCCCAGCCGGTTAAGCATTGTCTCGACCACACCCTTCAAGTCGAAGAAATCCATCTCTTCGCTGCTCATCGGGTCGGGATAAATGGCAACCGTTGGACGGCGGGGACCGGTCAGCGCAATGCTCACCCGCCGCTCTTCACGTGGCAAGACGCCATCGCCTTCTTCGGGGAAGTAGACCCGCCCCACTTCAAAGGTGGTCAGCCGGTCGGTGTGGCGCAAATTGCGCGCCAGATTCTCCATCGCGCTAACCAGCATCGATCGGCGCAAGGTGCTGCGCTCGGGCGTGCTCGGATTGGCTAGGATCGTATATTCAACCCCATCGCGACCAGACGAACCGCGCGCCAGGTTGAGGCGGGCATGATTTTCCAACGTCGTCAACGGGTGGTTGATCGTCTCTTGCAGCCCCAAGTTGATCAGCACATTGCGCACATTCTCTTCGGTCTCGAAGGTATCATTGCGCCGTTGGAC
>JBBRVA010000025.1:0-21010 GCA_038247295.1 Caldilineales bacterium
GCGACCACTAAACCGGCTAGGCAGATTGCCAGAAAAGCAGATAAGTGAAGCCCGGCACCAGACATTTACACCCCAGCCTATGGCGGTGGCAATCGCAACATGGCGGCTACCAACAGAACCAAATCATGACGCAAAAGTGGCTCGGCAGAGGAACCCTCTGCCGTGCCACTTTTGCGTGGATGTTACAAATTGTTGAGTTTGGCGATGCGTAAACAGGTAGACATTACTGTCTAGCCTATTTACCTCTTCAGATCAGATTTATCCCGTCTGCTTAAACTCATCTTTGGCATTTTGGGCGGCGTCTTTGGCTTCTTGTTTGGCGGTTTCGCCCGTGTGTTGTGCCGTCTGCTTCAACTCTTGCACCGCTTCTTGCCCAGTCTGCTTGAGGCTATCGACGAGCTTGTTGGCCGTCTGTTCCACTTCGGGCTTTACTTCCTCGACGACCTTTTGCACCCGTTGCTGCACATCTTGGGCTACGTTTTGCGCTTTTTCAAAAACTTGGTTGCGCAGATCGCCCATGAGCTCGTTCTCTTTGCTGGTTGCAGGCAAGAAGAAGCCTACCGCCGCCCCAATGGCTAGGGCTGCGGCACCAACCATGAACGGATTGCTTTCGATTGTCTGCTGAACCTGCTGGCCAGCCCATTGCGCGTTCTGCTGCGTGTAGTTGCCCATCTGATTGGCCTGGTTGCGGGTTTGCTCACCGAACTGTTGCACGCCACCGCGGACTTGCTCAGCCACTTGCTCGGTCGTATCCTTGACACCTTCCACCAAGTCGCTGGCTTTGTCCTTGACCTGATCAACCACGTCCGCAGCTTTATCTTTCACCTGGTCAACCACGCCAGCGGCCTTGTCTTTCCAGGATTCAGGATTATTCGCCTGATTCCAGCTTTGGTTGCCCTGGCCAGAACCCTGCCAGTTGCCACCCATGTTCTGGGTGTCATCCCATTGATCCTGGGCTTGTGGGTTGCGTTGCTGGGCGTTCGGTTGCGAATAGCCACTGCTGTAGCCACCTTGATAATTGGCCTGGCCGCCATATTGCTGACCCGCATACTGTTGACCGTAATAACCCTGGCCTCCCATGTTGCGCTCGCCATAGCCACGCCCACGGTAGTTGTCTTCGTCGTTTTGATCAGAGCCGCTCATGCTGTCGATCAGCAACCACGCGACACCCAAGCCAATCAGGGCGGCAGGCACGGGGTTGCGCTTGACAGCATTGACAAGTGATGAACTCAAATCACTCGTGTTGTCTTTCAAATAACCCATCAAGGCATCCGTGCTATCGGTCACTGTTGTGCGTAAGGCATCCGACGCTTGCTGCTTCAGGTTATCAGGATTCAATCGATCCTGGATGGAGTCGATTTTGCGGCTCATATTGCTACGGGTGCGCTCGATATCTTCCTTGATCGCGTCCGAGCCCCGGTTGTTATAACGTTCACCATTGGTGTAATCATTCTTATATTCACTCATCGTACTTGCTCCTTTACCCATTCAGCATCTTCTTTGATTGATTCAACAGTCTTTTCCGGCACAATGCTCATGTTGGAGAGCATGCTGCGTCCGCTTTGGACGAGGATGGCGCCTACAATCAGCACCAGCAAGCCAACCACCAACGTTGAGAGCCAGAAAGGCATTACGTTCGCCAGTGCAACGGCTGCCGCAATAATGAGGGCAATCAAGCCAGCATAGGCAAGCATCCCACCAGCAATCATAAAAACAACACTGCGTGTGGCTTGTGAAACTTTCTCTAACGTCTCGGTGCGAGCTAAATCGATCTCTTTGCGTACCAGCGTGCTCAGATCATAGGTTAGCCCGGTAAAGAGATCGCCCAGTGAGGATTCTCCCCCCACACGGCTCTGTGGGCCAGAGTCACCATTGCGCGCTTGTTCGTTGTGCAGATCTTCTGTGGCATTACGTGTTTGAAATCCACTCGCCATTAGGAGTCCCTCTGGTCTTTCTGGCGGGCTTCTTTGCTCCATAGTTCATCTTCAGGAGTCTTGGGTGCGCCTTCTTCCCAATCGCCGCTATCGTTCGTCTTGTGTGTATCTTCACGCCAGCCTTCTGGATCGCCAGATTCGGTGGCGCCCAGGCCATGCTGGTTCTTGGCCTCGTAGTCTGTATCGCTGTACGCGATGCTGGATTCCGTTTCGCCGTAGGCCGAGGAAACTGTGGTCGGTGTGTCGACAAATTCGGCGGGCGATTGACCTACGCCATAATCGGTAAAGCTGCTCTGCTCGGTGCCATAGCGATCGGCGCGATTCTGGTTGCTGGCTGTTGGCTCACCGCTAGATGCGGATTGACCGCCCTGGCTGCCACCTTCTTGATTCTGTGCGTATTGCCCTTGCCCAAGCTGGCCTTGACCATAACGGGTTTGGCTAGAATAGGCCTGGCCGGGCTGATCCTGACCAAAATCACCTTGACCAGGGCGGTTTTGCCCAATATCACCCCGTGCGCCTTGGCCCTGACCGTAACGATCAGTCTCCGCTTCGCGGTTAACACCACTTTGACCGAACTGGCCGGCAGTATATTGGCTTTGGCTATAGCGGCCTGGGCTAGACTGGCTCTGATTATATTGACCTTGGTTGTATTGCCCGCCATCGTTGGAACTGCTGTAGTTGGTGTCACCGTAGCTGGAGCCACCATAGGCTTGGCGCTGACCATAGTTGCCGTAGCTGGCAGGGTTGCTCTGCGAACCGGAGCTTTTTAGGAAGCGACCGAGCAGAAAACCACCCGCTAAGGCACCGACCAGGAAGATGTCGGGCTGGCGACGAGCGAAACCTTGGACTTCACCCCACAGTTCGCCCAAATTTTTATCCTTCAAATAACCAGAAAACTTCTCAATCTGATCAGCTGCCCCTTCCGCATATTGGGCGAAGGTAGCCTCATCTTGGGAGCCTAATTCCTGGCCGGTCTGGCGGAGGGCACTGGCGAACCCTTGTAGACGATCGGCGGCTTGATTCTTGCGCTCGTCAATCGTAGATTGGGCTTGCTGCTTGGTGTCTTCCAAGGTTTCCACTGCAACTTGTTTAGCCTCACTTACAGCATTACTGGCCGCTTCTTTGGCTTGGTTGAGCACGGACCCGGCTTGCTGCTTAGCATCTTCCAGGGTGCTGGTTGTGCTTGTGTTATTTTGCCATGTGTCTTTGCGATCCATCACAATTCTCCTTTTTAAAGCTTATCGGTTACAGGTGCGGTAATAGACAGGAAGTCAAATTACTAAAAATCCACTGTCTATCAGCATTGGTTCTATCGGTTTATAAACCCCAGTCACGCAGCATACGTTCAACTTCTTCTGCGTGGCCGGTTTCATCGGCGACAATGTTTTCCAGCTCGACGACCAAGCCTTTGTCACCAAAGTCGCCCGCTTGTTCAGCCCGCCGTGTGTAGTTGGCAATTGCCGCGCGTTCGGCTTCTAAAACTGCCCGCAGCATATCGTGGTTATCCTCCGCGGCCGGCACTGCATTAGGAATTACCGTCGGTTCGCCGCCTAGTGCCACAACTTTATTGGCCAAGAACTGCGCATGTTTTTGTTCATCTGGCACTTCGTCGAGGAAAAATTGGGCGAGTTGGGGGCGATAAGGGCCGGTCGCCTTGGCTGCATAGGTGATATATTGAATGATAGCGGCCAATTCGCCGGCTAAATCTTCATTCAACAGTTCAATCATCTTTTCTTTATCGAATGAGGATGACTGTTCATCAACCAACGCTTCATTCATATCGCTCATCAAATTTTGTCTGTTCATGGCTAGTTTCCTTTTCGGTTTGGTAAGAATCTTACGCATTTACAATCATGCGTTGGGTAAAAAGCCCGATAATCAATGAAAAGAGTGCTGCACCTACAATTGACCAAAGGATGGGAAAAGGTTGGCCGTCAACGTTAACCGTCAACACCTGGGGTAATCCCATTTCGTTGGCCAACCATGTGCCAAGCCACGCCCCAATAAAACCCATAACGATCGAAATTAGACAGCCACCGCGTGAGAAACCTGCAATGGCCTGACCAATTGCACCACAAACCGCTGCAATCACGATTAGAAGTAAGAAACCAAATAACGACATACCAAGGATTGAACTAGGTAGTGCGACATCAGTTGGCATAATGTGAATCCTCTCTGTAGTGGATGAGTTTAATCCGCCGCAAGTAGCTTTGGATAGTTATCTAATAATGATCGCCGTACGTCATCTGGGGGTAGGCTGACGTGGGTAAGTGACAGTTAATTCAGACTTCAATTCAGGTGGGTAAGATGAGCCACCAGATAACATAGCCGCCTGGGCATCGTCTAGGGCGCCTACACGATGGGTGGTGAGGGCTTGACGTGCAATAATGGCGGCTTGCTTGCGGGTGCGCACGCCAAATTTATCAAAAATGTTGTGTACATGATTTTTTACGGTACCCATTTCAATACACAAAACGTTGGCTATCTCTTGGTTATTCATGCCCTGCTCGATCAGTTCAAGCACTTCGCATTCGCGCTGCGTTAGCTCTGCATATAAATGCAACGGCTGTCGATCCTGAAAACCTTGCAATTCGGTTACCAGTCGTTTCAATTCATTCACGCGTGTCATGAGCGCCATTGTAATATCGGGTGGAATAAGGCACTCGCCAGCATAAACGTGACGGATTTTTTTTACCAAATCGGTCAACGACTCGCCGATATGTACATAACCGGCCGCACCTTCTTCTAAGCAGTGCAAAATAACTGCTTTCGACTCGGGTACGCCTGTGATGACCAACTTTAATTTGTCATTGAGTTTTAGGGCGTTGGCAACGAAACTGAAGGCGCTATCTGCGGGTAGATTGATGCTGACCAAAGCAATATCACAATCAAAGCGCTTTAGCCACTCCAATGCCTCATTGGGTTCAGTCATACAACCAACAATTTCGATATCCATTTCTTTGCGCAGCGCGGTAGCTTCTAATTCACATGTCAAGCGCACTTCATGGATAACTAATACACGAATCATTAACCTTTTCTCCTTGGCTTGTTGAGTCTGGAGAGTGCAATACCTACCTGTACGTACAATCCTCCGCATTCGGAATACTTATCCTGCTGGTGTACATGGCTTGGTATGGTTTTTCTTTTAGTGTACTTTTGCATACATCTGTTCGTGTCAATTTCTTGCATATGCTCAGTCTAACGAAATATGTTGCATTAAAACATCGGTCATCAACGCATTTACCTGTAGGAAAAAGGATGATGCTCGCCATGCGTTTTGTCTTACAACTAATAATTTTGTGCGATAACCTGCACTCGTTTTTTTAATAGGGTCAAGCCCAAGTGGAGATGCATGCTGCCATTTGATAAGGGATAAAATTAGTGAACAGATCCGATAAGCGGAACGGTTAGGGATAACAAAAGAGGATGTTGAGATGAAATAAGAGGGGAAGAGCCACCGCTGCCGTATATTCGAGTAAAGGCGAACCGAGTAAAAACAACAAAGCTCATTGTTGCCCCCAATCGTCAGGAGGACAGCAATGAGCTTTGTTGTCTAAATTACAACAGACGCTTTATACCCCTGTGTGCTTAGAAACTTCGGTCACTACGGGTAAAATATGGTAAAACTCGCTAGACTTGTCAAAGAAATAGTCCGCGCCGGCTTCTAAACACTTGCGCCGGTATGGCATCTGGACCAGATTCGTCAGCATAATAACAACCGTCTGCGGGTATTCTTGCTTGACCATACGCAATAGATCGATGCCATTGCGCAGGCCAGGTACACCTGGCATGTGGATATCGAGCGTGATCAGGTTTGGCTGCAGCATACGGATCAATTCTATGGCTTCTTTTGCCGTGTGGGCCTGGCCAACCACTTCTGCTTCGGGCAATTCATCCAGCATACCAAGCAGACGTTCGCATACAGTTACGGAATCGTCAACAAGTACAATTTTGAGTTTCTGCTCTTCGCCGCTGTCTAACATATTCCTATTGTAACCTCAAGCGAGCAGATTGTTTGCCCGCCAAAGCCAACTTCTTCTATAGGCAATATGCTGATTTGCATGTAAGCCGTGTCCTACAGCGCGTAAAGAGCCATCCTTGGTCGGCAGCTATCAACGAACAATGAAGCGCGCGACTCGCCTTTCTTGTCTTACTCCTCTTTTATTTCCTGGCTTAGCGGCATCCTTACTGTAATAACTGTACCTTTTCCTGTGGCGCCTTGAAAGTCAATTACACCCTGCAATAGGGTGACGCGCTCTTTCATACCAACAATGCCAAATGATTTTGAGCGCGCAATATCGTTGGGTTGAATGCCAATGCCGTCGTCTGTAATTTGAACTAGTAATTTGTCATCGTCGCCCTCTAAAGCGACGGCGACCGTGACAGTGCTAGCCTGGGCGTGACGCGCCACATTAGTAAGCGCTTCTTGTACAATACGAAAAAGGCCAATCGCCTGATCACGATCCAGAGTTATTTCGTCCAGGTTGGCTTTGTCGATAAATTGCGCCTGAATATTGGTGCGCGTTTGAAATTCTTGCAAATGCAATTCTAGCGCTGCCCCCAACCCCAGGTCGTCGAGCAGGCTGGGTCGTAAGCGGCTTGCAATGCGGCGGACACTTTGAATGGTGGTATCTACCAGGTCGGACATGCTGTTGAGCTTATCGGTCACTTCTGCCTGATTTTGTCCGCTGCTGTGACTAAGCTTGTTGCGCAAGAATGAAATTTCCATTTTTAACCCGGTGAGGGCCTGGCCCAATTCATCGTGCGTTTCGCGCGCAAGCCACAGCCGTTCTTCTTCGACCGCACGCTGCAGTTGGGCCGAAAAGCCGCGTAACTGCCCGCGCGAAGCTTCTAGTTCACTTTGCATCACTTTGCGATCGCTAATTTCATTGCGCAGTTTTTCTACCACAAGATGCAATTGTTCGGTGCGTTGTTGCACGCGTTGCTCAAGCTCCGCGCTTAGGGTGCGATAGCGCTGTTCACTTTCTTGCAAGGCCGCTTCGCGTTGTTGCAAAACCGCGGCCATACTATCAAAGGTTTGGGCGAGCGAACTCAGTTCGCTGCCCCCGTACAATTTAATCCCAGTGCGTGCATTTAGATCCCCGGCGCGCAACTTTTGCGCCACACCTGTTAGCGTATTCACCGGTTGGACAATGAATACTTCGCTGCCCACCCAGGCGGCTGCCAGCGCAATCAACATAACAAAACTCATGGCGAGTATATTATAGGTTAAAACCCGATCGGTATCCGCCAGCGCTAGCTCGCGCGAAATGCCGACGCTGGTGTAAAAGGTATTTTGTGTCCCGATATCGAGCGGGGTGAAGGCATAGAGACGCGATACACCGTCCGCACCATTGATTTCTATCGTCCCTTCTTTTTGGGCCAACACCGCTTGGATTAAAGCTGATTCCGGCTGTTTGCCAAGCCATTGCTCAGGGTCTGGATAGTGGGTGACAATTGTCCCATTTTGGTCAAAAACGTTCAATACGGTTTGTGGCGGCAGCTGCTGATTGGTAAATTCTTGATTCAGCCAATTTAAATCCAATCCAATCGCTAAAATAAACTCAATATTTCCCTGCTCATCTTTCAAGGGCAAGGCCAATGTTAAAGTTGGTTTGCCGGTCAGCTTTCCAATCACATACTCGCCAACAACGAACTCCTTCTTTTCCATTACCTCTTTAAACCAGAGTCGATCTGCATAATTAACCGGTTGAAACGGCTCAACGGATGTACACAACATTTCACCCGTGGTATCGACCATGGCCACCGATTTATAGCCTTCGTACTCTTTTAGTAATTCAGCAAGGGTTTGGTTGCAGCTCGGAAGAACGGTATTGCGCACGTTTGGTATTTTAGAGATGGCAATTAGCAATTGGTGCGCGCTGCTGATCACTTCTTGTTGTTGGTTTTGCACCATATGCGCCAGCGTTAATGCATTTTGGAACACGCGGTTGGCTTCTCGCTCGCGTGCGCTGCCGGCAGAATAGAGTAAGATCGCCAACGCCGGGGCCACGGCCAACAAAACAAGCAGCGTGAGCCGAATCCGCAACGTGGCAGGGTTAAATATATTGAATAATTGCTTCATGAAAACTTCCCTGTTCTGGGGCGAATTGCTGAAAGGCTACCCGAATAACCTCTACTGACTTGAAAAAGGGGATTTCGGGTAGGCACTCAATCCAAAGGCGGCACCAACACAGTATCGATAGCGTGAATGATCCCATTCGCTGTTTCAATATCAGGCTCAATGATTTCTGCTTCGTTGGCAAACAGTGTACCTTGCTTGCGCAGAAAAAGAATATCGCTACCTTCCAAGGTGCGTTTGCTCTGTTCATTCTCAATCTCAATCGCCAGCCCTTGCTCGCCAGGGATGATATGGAAGCGTAATACGCGTATCCAAACCGGCGTGCCCTCAAATACGCTATCCGCCAGCGGACTGGGCAAGCTGGCAAAGGCATCATCGATGGGCGCTAACAGGGTGAATGGTCCTGCCCCTTGCAATTCGGTATAAACCCCAGTGCTGTGCAGCGCACGGACAAGCGTGCGAAAACGTGGATCGGCTGCCAATACTTCAGGGATCAAGGATGATCCAACCGTTGGTAGGGCACTGGTTACAGAACTGGTGATGGCAGGGTTAGATGGATTAGAGATGCTCAGTTTGTTGGCAATCGCGCCCGCTGTTGCAGCCGGCTCTAAGACCTGATCGATCACATAAATTAGACCGTTGGTTGCCGGAATGGCGTTGCCGATAAGCGTGGCATTGTCAATCTGAATCACCTGCGTTCCTACGGTATTCGAGATCGATATAGTGAGATCATCGCCTAACAGGCTGGTAAACGTAGTGCCAGATGTCAACGTGCTGGTTGGAATACGGCCGGCCACCACATGGTGGAGTAGCAGATCAAAGAAGCGCGCTTGATCATCCAAGATATTGGGCGTCAATGTTGCAAAAGCTTCATCGGTGGGGGCAAAGATGGTGAAGGGGCCGGGGCTTTCCAGTTTTTCAACCAGATCCGCCGCTTGTAACGCCGTGGTCAGCGTTTTTAGATTCTCCGCCGCTGCCAGCGTATCCATCAGATTCATGGGCTGTGGCGTAGCTGTAGGGACGATGGGGGTGCGCGTCGGACTTGGCGCCGGCGTGGCCGTTGGCGTATTCCGGGCTGGGCAGGCGGTCAGCACCAGGCAAAGACTGAGCAGAATGCTCGGCAAGCCCAAGCGGCTCTGTTGCCACCTGGCCGCTTGGTTAACTAACCACTGAACCCACAAATTGTTGCGCACCATAATCTCTCCTTGAAACAGCATACCAATCTAGCTCACCAATACGATTAAATGTGAATTAGGGTTTAACTTGGTAGTAGGTCTTATATTATAGGTTACACGGTAGTAAGGTTAATAAACGTTCTTGCCCACTTTATAAGTGATTGAAATCAAAAGCTCCACGCCCAATGTTTCCTGTAAATTGAGCCTGGAAGACAACGAACTTGTAACAAGATCAGTAAGGCTAAATTATAGTCGCAATCGATGGCTTATGTCTAAAACCAGTAAGGTATTGGCGTTTTCTCTGTTTTGCGCTGGTTGATAAGCCATGTCCAATTTAGAAGGTTAACTGATTAGATTAGGCGTTTTTGGAAGATGGCCGGCGACCAATTTTTTTACCTCCGCCTCTTCAAAACGACAAATCTTTTATGCTATGGTAAAATAAGCGTTGGTCCACCGTCTGTGGTCCATTGTCGCTTGCAAAACGGTGAATCTTTGACTTATGCAGCAGCTTGTGCAATTTTTTCAAGGTTTATTAGACAATTTAGATTTAGATCGCTTTCCTTCGTTTGCCCGCATTCTGGCTTCTATGGACCCAATTGCGTGGACGTTGGTCACATTGTTGACCGCTGCCATCGGCATTGGTCTCTTTTTTAGCGTCAGTACTCGGCGCTCGTTTCTCCAACGCGATGATATTGAGTATACGCCTGATTTGCTTTTGGCGCGTTTGAAGCAGGACCCTACGCACCTTGCACCTGTATCGATTGTCAGCCGCCTTGGCTCCGAGGCAACGTTGGAACTATTGGAATATGGCGACCAGATTCGGACAAAGGAATGGCGCTACCGGTGGAATGGTGTGCGTGAAGAATTGCTGCGCCTTCTGAGCCAACAAAATGCGTTTGGCCCCACCTATACCTTGGCGCGTTATTATCGCAGCGCCGACACTCAAGAACCAGACACATTGCGCATTCGACGCACGGCATTGGTTCACAAACTGGGCCTGGCGCGCTATTTTGAGCCAGGCGCCGATGGCCGACCGGCGCAGTTACGCATTCATTGTCACCCCGCCGAGGTAGAAGGCAAGCTGGGCTTTGACGGTGAAGCGCTCTGGTTGATGCCAGATGAGCCTGCGCCACCCGCCGAGGGACCTGTAATCGAGATGGAGTTGATCGAGTTTCGCACCGTGCAAGACGCGGAGGTACAGTTGCATATTCGACGTTCGCCTACGGTGGGTGGGGGATTCCGCTTGCAACTCCAAAAACGCCGCAACATGTGGATTGTCGTGGGCGAAGAACTCGAATGGGTGAGTTGACAGGTATGACAGGAGCGACTTTTTTTAGCCTGCTTGACATTCAGATGCGCTTGTTACCGCTCTGGCAGACGCCACCGGCCACCGAGCGCGTCTTCAGCCTCGCCAATTTATTGGCCTTTTCCAATGTGATGATGGCTTCGGTGTTGGTGATTCTTGCCTTCTCCTTGATGGCCTACACCTTTGTCTACAATTTCCGCAATCCTGTCGCCCGTCGTTTTGCCCTCTTGCTCACCTGTGTGATGATTACCTACGCAAGCGATGTTGCCTTGCAGCGCGTGATCACCGCTAGCGTGGCTGCGCACTGGCTGCGTTTTCAGTGGTTGGGGATTGCCCTTTTGCCTGCCGCTAGTTACAGTGTTTCGGTAGCGGTGCTCCAGACGACCAACTATCGCATCCGTCGCCGGCGTTGGGTGGCACTGGTCATTTGGGTTTTGGGGCTGATCAGCGCGCTGGATGCTCTTTTCGGCGCCCAATTAGTGGATGGCATCCGCTTTGCTCCACCGCTGAGTTACCTAGAAGCTGGTCCCTTCTTCTGGCTTTTTGCTATCTATTTTACCATCGCCGTCTTGCTGGCTTTGGGCAATATTAACAAAGCCCGCCAACGCTGTCTGACATCCAGCAGCCGCCAGCGGATGACTTACTTGCTGCTCGGTTTTGTGGCGCCAGGCGTGGGCGTCTTCCCTTATTTGATTGGTTTGAGCCGAATAACGGCTGCTACCCAATCTAGTGGTTTGGTTTTTTTGCTGTCGCTGATTGGTAACTTGGGCGTGGCCGTGCTGCTCGTGGTGATGAGCTATACGATTGCCTACTTCGGCGTGCTCACGCCCGATCGCGTTGTGCGCTACCGGATGTTGCGCTTCTTTATGCGTGGCCCCGTCGTGGCCATCCTTGTCATCCTCGCCGTGCAAACTGTACCAACGGTGGAACGCGTAATGGGCCTGCCACGCGATATGATCCTCTTCAGCGTGATTACAGGGGTCATTGTTGTCAGCCAGCTCTTTCTTAGCATCTCCAAAGGCTGGACGGATCGTCTAGTCTACCGCGAAGATCGCAGCGAAATTGGTTGGCTGCGCGAGTTGGATCGGCGGCTGCTAACCACGAGCGATCTCCGCCAGTTCCTGGAAAATAACCTGACTGCTCTGTGCGAGTTGCTGCGCGTGCCCAACGGTTTTGTCGCTGCTGTGGTCGGGCCGGACTTGATGCTAGAGGCTGTGATTGGCAGCGAGCAAACTCGTCAACAAGTAATGGCCGTAACCGATTGGACAACCGCACTGGGACGCGCCTTGCGCAGTGAGCAACCCTTTCTGCCTCTTTCACATGCCGGTTTCTGGATTTGGCCCCTACTAGAGCCAGCGAATGGCTTGACAAATGGGGATGATAAATGGCGCGTATTAGGTGTACTGGGCGTCCAGGCTCGCACGGCGACACCCCTTCTTAGTTTGGATGAACTTGACGTGTTAGAACGCATGTTGGCGCGTATTACCGGTGCGCTAGTCGATCGAAAATTGCAACAAGGTGTATTTGTGACGCTGCGCCAACTGATGCCGGACATAGAACGGGTGCAACAGTGGCGTGGCATCGTGCCCTATGCTTCGGTGGAAAGTGATACCCAGGCGACGACCGCATTGTTAGATCCCAACCCGATCCATAGCCCGGAATTTGAATCGTGGGTGAAGGATGCGCTCAGCCATTACTGGGGTGGACCCAAGTTGACGCTAAGTCCGCTGACGAAACTGCGCATCGTCAGCAATGCCTTGGAGCAGGCCAAGGGTGATCCGACGAACGCGCTGCGCTTGGTGTTGGGCGCTGCGATTGATCGTCTGCGCCCAGATGGCAAACAAAATTTAAGCGCCCCAGAATGGTTGCTCTATAACATTTTGGAAATGCGTTTTATCCAGGGGCGCAAGGTGCGCGAAATTGCCGATCGGCTGGCGATGAGTGAGAGTGATCTCTACCGGAAACAGCGCGTGGCCATTGGTCAACTAGCCCGCATGCTGAGTGAGATGGAGCAGGTTAACGGTCATGAAGTCAATGAATTGCATAAAGACGATGTAGAACAAAAGGTGGTATAATAGTGGCATCGGCATATATCTTAGATAATATTGTCCCATTTAATTGTTGTATTGCACTTTCACGCCGTGTAGTTTGACAATTTCGATTAGTTCTTATTAGATCGTAGATAACAAAAAATTAATAATTGATTAAGATTTCATTACTGGCGATCGTCTATGTCTAAAGCGCCACAGCCGCCCCACGAAATGAATCCCCTTTGGGAAGAGGTGCGAGAAAATGTCAGCACAGAATTAATTGGCCTGCTACTTTTTCTGGTTGGTGGCGCTTTGCTCTTTAGTCTGGCGAGTGGAGACAGCACACAGCAGCCTGATCTGCCGTGGCTTGTGGGTATGGTCGGGTGGACGGCCCCATTTGTCGCCGTGGCGGTGCTAATCCTGGGCAGTGTGTTGATGCTGGGACCGCGCGCCGGATATTGGAGCGCTGAAGCCATTGTCGGCGCGCAACTTTTGCTCTTAAGCCTGCAAGCCGGCACTTTTGCTTGGGCCAACGATACAGTGACCTGGCGTACCTATATTGATGGTGCAAATGGCGGGCTGGTTGGCTGGTCATTTGGCAGTTTATTAGTCGCTGCGTTGGGGCAGTGGCCGGCCCTGCTTGTGATTGCTGTTGGCATGCTGATGGGTAGCATACTGCTGGTGCGCTATACACCCTTGATCTACGCAGCGGCCTACTTGGTTGGCCTTATGCCCAGATTGGGGCAAATGGGCGACTTATTCGGTCAATTACCCGTGGCTCAGTCGGCGACGGTGAACATGACCAAAACGAGGAGAACCCCGGCAGGGTTGCCGCAGACCAACAATTTTGTGCTGCCACGTGGTTCTGTGCGCAGTGACCCAGTCGAGCCAGTGGATGGCGTCGTCGTTGAGGCATCAGCACCGCCTGATAAGGTGAGCCGAACGCGGCAACCGGCGCCGGTTCAAGCGGTTACCCAGCCGCTCGTTGAACCTAAGCCAAAGCCAGCCAAAACTGTCGCTGCCAAAACACCTGCCGCTGTAGCTGTTGCAGAACCAAAACCGCGTGCTGCACGCGCAAAGCCACCAGGACCTCTGCCTGGGTTTGATCTGCTCAATGTAGATGATGGCGTCATAAAAGTCGCTGATGTGCGCGCACTACAACAATTAATTGAATCGACGCTTGCCGACTTTAATGTACCCGTGCGCGTGGTCCATGTCGAAAGTGGCCCTACCGTCACTCAATTTGGCGTTGAGCCACTCTATCTGGAGCGTGGCGGCCAACGACGTAAGGTGCGTGTCAATCGCATTGTCAACCTTGCCGACGATCTCGCCCTTGCATTGGCTGCACCGGCAGTACGCATAGAAGCCCCGGTGCCGGGCCGTCCTTATGTTGGCATCGAGGTGCCTAATGTCGAAAAGACAAGGGTAACCCTACGCGGCATTATGGAAAGTAAAACATTGGCCCAAGAAGGGGGGCGACTGGCACTGCCGCTCGGGCGTAACACCTCCGGCGCGCCAGTGGTGATGGACCTGACGCGCGCCCCACATATGTTGATCGCTGGCGCCACAGGGGCGGGTAAATCGGTCTGTATTAACACGATTGTCACTGGCTTGCTGATGCAGCATGGTCCAGAATCGCTGCGTTTTGTGATGGTTGACCCCAAAATGGTCGAATTGCCTGGTTACAATGGCATTCCTCATCTGCTTGGCAAAGTTATCACCGAGATGGATCAAGTGATGGGGGCGCTTACCTGGCTGCTGTTGCAGATGGATGACCGCTATCGGCTCTTCCAACAAGTGGGTGTGCGCAACGTAGAGGCGTATAATGCATTGGCACAAACGCCGAACAAAGGAAAGAATAGCGACAAGAACGAATTGACGCCGTTACCCTACATTGTGCTGATTATTGACGAACTGGCCGATTTGATGATGACATCGGCCGAGGATATCGAACGCCAGATCTGTCGCCTGGCGCAAATGGCGCGTGCAACAGGCATTCACTTGATCCTGGCTACGCAGCGGCCTAGTGTTGATGTGGTGACGGGATTGATCAAGGCCAACTTTCCCACCCGGATTGCCTTTTCTGTGACCAGCCAAACCGACAGTCGCGTTATCTTGGATACGCCAGGTGCGGAACGACTTTTGGGGCGCGGTGATATGTTGATGATGCGTCCGGATGCGGCTAAACTCTTCCGTATTCAAGGGTGTTTTGTCGCTGACGATGAAATTGCACGCATCGTCTCATTTTGGAAAGCCCAGGCGGCTGAACAGGAAAGTGAGCATCACACGACAGTCGCACCGTGGACAGGTTTGTTGGATCGTGCCCGAGGGGCACCCGACGACGAAGACGAGCTCTTCTTAGATGCGATCGATATTGTGCGCGGTTTGACGACTTGTAGCACAAGCTTATTACAACGCAAATTACATGTTGGCTATCCAAAGGCCGCTCAATTAATGGACCAACTAGCCGCAAAAGGCTTTGTGGGGCCCGATTTGGGTGGTGGACAGGGACGCGCCGTCCTTTTGAAAAGTGAAGAAGTTGGAGAACCAAGTGACGAAGAATGAAAATATGAGCGACCCAGTGGTGACATTTGTTCAACCTGGGCAGGTTTCCAGCTGGCTTGCTTGGATCAAAAATCTCTGGTTGCCCCCGTTCTTTGTTGATCCTGAAAAGAGCCGCATTGCGCGCTTAACCTATGTCGTACTGCAGGTCGCCTTAATCGTCATGCTCTTGCTTGGCATGCTGCAAATTACTACCCAGCCCTGGCCCGGCTTGACAAATTTTTTGCAAATGTTTCTATCGTTCACCACCGTTTTGTTGATCGCCATGATCTGCACACGTACTGGTTTTGTCCGATTAGCCAACTATATTTTTAATCTTGGTTTGTTATTCATCTGTACGTATAGCGCCATCTTTCTCGATGGTGGGATTCATGGCGTCAGCTATCCATTGCTGTACGTTACAGTAGTGCATGCGGGTATTCTGTTAGGGCGCCGCGCCGCGTTTGTGAATGCCAGCTTAACTATCTTGATTGGCATCTTCCTCTTTTATGCCGAGAACAACGGCCTGTTGCCATCATCTGGTACCATGCTTGCAACCTATTTGCAGCTGGCCATTTATGCTGGTGGTTTGACAGTGGCTGCTAGCCTCATCTACTTGGCAACTGAAAGCTTGAACCAAGCCATTCTGCGTCTGCGCCAAAATGAAGCGACACAGGCCGAAATTAATCGGCGTCTGCAACATGAGATCAGCGAACGCAAAGTCCACGAACGCGAGCAAGCGGCTGTTTTGATGTTGGCCGGCGCAATGCGCAAAGCTTCGACTTACACTGAAATCGTCCCCATCATTCTAGATAAAACGTTGGAAATTTTTGATGGCTGCACCACTGCCCTCTCGCGCTTCACCGGTAACCAGGACGAGCAAATTATTGAATTTACGCAAGGCGATTGGCGCTCCTGGACAGGACGCCGACTATCACATTTCCCAGATTGGGAAAAAGTAGTTATCGGCGCTAGTACCCTGTTTGTCAATAATCAAGTGGATCTGGATGGAGACTTTCCATTTGGTGAACACCCAACTGAAGTGCAAGCCACGGCATTAGTCGTTTTGGAAGGCACTGCGTTGCAGATTGGCGCGCTCTGGCTGGGGAGCCGGCAGCCACTTGCTAGCCAAGATTTGCAGATCTTGGCTGCGATTGGAAACATGGTAGCGAATGCCTTGCAGCGCATTCAACTCCACGCTGAAACGCGTAGTCGTGCAGAACAATTGGCTGAAATCAACCGGCTAGGACAGTTCATTGCCGAGACCCTGGATCTTTCAAAAATCTACACTCAAATTGGCCAAACGACGCAGGTGCTGTTGCCAGGTATTTCTGATCTGTTTATTGAACTCTACGCCGCGGATCAGAGCACGCTCAATATTGTGTACGGTATTCAAGATGGTCGGCCCATTGCGCTGGATCAACTGCCGGTATCGGCTGAACTGTTACACCAAATCAGCACCCACAGTCAATCTGTCCTAAATCGTCCTTTCATGGGATTAGACGCTGATTTTGAGCTGGATGGCGAAGCGGAGCCGGATAGTGGCAATCTGGAAACGATGAATCAAGCCGCTGCCTATGTACCGATGGCGGCTCGCGGTGAAATTGTCGGCGTGTTGCATGTGCGCAGCAAAACTTTGCGGCGTTTCTCGCCCATCGATCTGGAATTTTTGACTTTGTTGGCCAATACGGCAGCCATCTTTATTCAGAACGCAATTCTGTTCGATAATCTACAAAAGTCCAACCAGCGGGCGCAGGCCGAATTAGCTGAACGTATACAGGCCGAAGCCACCATTCGGCGTCATCTGACGGCTATGGAGACCTCGATCGATGGCATTGCGATGCTTGATGCCAGCCAAGCGTTCATCTATGCCAACAACGCCTTTGCTGCGCTTTATGGCTACGATCAGCCGGATGCACTGTTTGGCAACGCTTGGCATCAACTCTATCCAGCCAGTGAGGTGGAACGTATTCAGCAGGAATTGGTGCCTGCTTTGCGTGGGGTAGGCAAATGGCGCGGCGAAGCAATTGGCCTGCGCCTGGATGGCAGCACCTTCCAACAAGAACTGTCGTTGGTACGGCTGGAGACTGGCGAAATTACAGCGGTTGTCCGTGATATTACGCAGCGACTGGATGCGGAAGAGGCGCTACGCCGTTCCCAAAAACTGGAGAGTCTGGGTGTGTTGGCGGGCGGTATTGCCCACGATTTTAACAATTTCCTGGCCGGTATGTTGGGCCAGATTTCACTGGCGCGGGCCAAACTTTCGTTTGACAATCCAGCGTATAAACATGTGGAAAAGGCGATTACCTCGACTACCCGTGCTGCCGACCTTACGCGACAATTACTTGCCTATGCTGGTAAAGGTAATTTCCAGGTTTCGCGCGTCAATATCAACGACTTGATTCGCGATAACATGAATTTGCTGGAGACGGTCGTGCCCAAGCAGGTGATGTTAACCTACAATCTAAGCGACGATCTGCCGCCAATTGAGGGTGACATCGGACAAATTCAGCAAGTAGTGATGAACTTGATCATGAATGCTGCAGAAGCTGTCGGAACTAAAAATGGCAATGTACGTGTGCAATCCTATGTGCATACTATTACGGATACAGTCACCGAAGTTTCTACGATCGGGGTGGAACAGTTGGCGGCGGGTCCTTATATCTGTATCGAGGTGACGGACGAAGGTGATGGTATCGATAAGAAAGTGATCGAGCGGATTTTCGAGCCTTTCTTTAGTACGAAAGGGTATGGGCGTGGCTTGGGGCTTTCCGCCACCTTGGGTATCATTCGCGCTCACAAGGGTGGCTTACAAGTTGAAAGCCACGTGGGCCAAGGCAGTACCTTCCGGGTCTACCTGCCTGCTCTTGTACGCGCCCAAGTAATGCCTATTGTTAAATTGAACCCCGTTACAGAAAAGATTACGGGCACTGTGCTGGTGATTGATGACGAAGCCGCGGTGCGCGATTCGCTTAGCGAGATGTTAGAAATGGTGGGTCTGCAAGTGCTTACCGCTGCCAACGGCTTGGAAGGATTGGAATGTTTTAAAGCGCATCAGGCTGAAATTTCGATGGTGGTGCTAGATGTACATATGCCGGTAATGAATGGTCTGGATACCCTGCATGCGCTCCAGGCGATCGATCCCAATTTGGGCATCGTCTTAAGTTCTGGCTATAGTGAATACGCCATCACCGATCACGTGATCAACCAGCCAACCGTAACCTTCCTGCAGAAACCCTATTCGATGGAAGCGGTGCTCCAGCGAGTAGAAGAAAGAATCCGCGCGCGCGTAGTGGAAACATAAAAAAATAGTAATCAGCAGCATAAGTGACCCAACCCTTATGCCACTGATTACTATCTACTGATGGCCGTCTATCCGTTACTGCCTACTATTTACGCGGCGACAAATACCTGCTCAAATTCCTCTGTATTCAACGTCTCTTGCTCAATCAGCGTTTTAGCGACAGCATGGAGCTTACCGATGTTGTGACTCAGCAATTGGTGAACACGCTGGTAAGCCGTATCGACAATTAAATACACTTCGTCGTCAATCTGTTCCGCTACTTCTTCACTGTAGTCGCGTTGTTCGGCAAGCTCGCGCCCCAAAAAGACCAATTCTTCTTGTTGCCCAAATTGCAGCGGCCCCATCTTGTCACTCATGCCATATTTGGTAACCATGGCCCGCGCTGTTTGCGTAAGTTGTTGAATATCCAAACTGGCGCCGGTGGATACGTGCCCAAAGATCAACTCTTCGGCAACGCGTCCACCCAGGGCAACGGCAATATGATCCAAATAATAGGAGCGTGATGCCAGCACTCGATCATGCTCGGAGACCCGCCAGACATAACCACCAGCGCCACCGCGCGAAACGATCGTGATCTTTTGCACAGGGTCAGAGTTTTTACACAGCCGCGCAACCACGGCGTGGCCCGCTTCGTGATAGGCCAGCACTTTTTTATCTTCCGGCGAAATCAGGCGGCTGCGGCGTTCTGGACCACCCATGCCAATTCGTTCTACGGCTTCCTGGAGTTCACTCATGCCGATCGCACGTTTGCTGCGCCGCGCCGCCAGAATGGCAGCTTCGTTGACAACATTTTCTAAATCTGCACCTACAAAGCCGGGCGTCTGGCGAGCAATACCTTCTAAATCAACTTCGGGCGCCATTGGTTTGCCCTTAGCATGGACATTCAAGATCGCGCGGCGCCCTTGAATATCGGGGCGATCCATCGTTACGCGACGATCAAAACGGCCCGGTCGCAACAGGGCGGGGTCAAGAATGTCTGGGCGGTTGGTGGCGGCGATCAAGATCACATTCGTATCAGTGCCAAAACCGTCCATCTCGACCAAAATCTGGTTGAGCGTCTGCTCGCGCTCGTCGTGCGAACCACCCAGCCCGGTGCCACGATAGCGACCCACTGCATCAATTTCATCGATAAAGATGATGCAGGGGCTGTTGCGTTTGGCTTGCTCGAACAGATCGCGCACACGGCTGGCGCCCACACCGACAAACATTTCGACAAATTCGGAGCCAGAGATGCTGAAAAACGGCACACCCGCCTCGCCAGAAACCGCCTTGGCCATCAAGGTTTTCCCCGTGCCCGGCGGTCCTACCAAAAGCACACCTTTGGGGATACGCGCGCCGAGTGCAGCAAACTTTTGCGGCTCTTTCAAAAACTCGACCACTTCTTCTAATTCTTGCTTGGCCTCATCGGCGCCAGCAATATCATCGAAAGTGATCGTGGGCTTGTCACCAGTAAAGAGCCGGGCGCGACTCTTCCCAAATGAAAGCGCTTGGTTGTTGCTGCCCTGGGTTTGGCGAAAGAGAATAAAGAAGAGACCGCCAATAAAGACCAGAGGAAGCAAATTAATCAACAGCGCCAACCAATTGCTGCTGTTGCTGGGCGCTTCGTAGTGAATGTTGACGCTGCTCAGATCGGCCGGGCTAACGCCAAGACCAGTTAAGGTCTGCGTCAACGGGATATCATACTCCCGCCGGGCAATCCTGTCTGCCTGGTTGGTTGCTTTGGTAAACCCGACTTGAATATCTTCGCCGCTCACCGTTACCTTTGCTACCTGACCCGCTTGAATTTTCTGGGCCAGTTCGCTCAATGAGATTGGCTCTGGGGCTTGATTAGACCACGAAATATTGAAAAATAAGGCTGCGCCTGCTACCAATATAAGTAAATAGACAAAGGCGTTCCGACTCCAATTCGTTTTCATTTATACCTCCATGTAAAAAATGAGTGGTTCTAGTATATCAAATAGAGTGCCATTTTGGCTAGTGGTCTACGCTACGTTTCTCATTTGATAGTTACGCCTGCCGCCCCTAAACCAGTTATACTAGCCGATAGACTGCCTTAGTCACCAACACACGGCAAACGATATCGTGTGGTAACATTATTGAGGATTAATATTCGCCATTTAAGGACTCTGCTATGTCGCTCTTCGAATCAATCAAACAATTATTTGTGAAACCCGCACCGCAGCCGCTTACGCGTCCACTGCCCCCACCAGACCCAGAGCCGGAGGAAATTCCGGTTCCAGAAATCAGCGTGGCGGCGCTGCAAGCGGAGCTGACAAGTGACCAGCCACCCTTGCTGCTCGATGTGCGCGAACCATTTGAATGGAATCAGGTGCGCATCCCAGATGCACTACACATCCCCATGAATGACCTGCCCAATCGTCTGGCCGAATTGCCCAAAGCGAGCCCGATTGTAGTTTTCTGTGCCCACGGCAGCCGTTCGTACGGCGTAGCCCATTTCTTGATCGAGCAAGGTTACCCGGCGCGCAGCCTGGCCGGCGGGATTACGCAATGGCATGTCCAGGGCAATGCTGTGCAAGTAAGTACACATTAAAGCACTCAGGTGCTTGAATGGCGCTCACCCACAACTTACAATAGCATCGACAAATGAATCTTGTGTGCCCACTGTGAAGAAGACGTA
>JBBRVA010000026.1:0-20936 GCA_038247295.1 Caldilineales bacterium
CCTGGGCAAAGATATGACCACCAGCCAGTTCATTGCCGATCTGTCCGATGCCGACTTGTTAACCTTTATTAAGCTGGGGCGTGGGGTGGACGATCCACTCAACACAACTGGCGTCGCCATGCCGCCCAAAGGCGGCAATCCTGCCATCTCAGACGAGCAGTTGACGGATATTATCTCTTTCATGCGTAGCATTCACAAGTAGAAAACTTTGCACAGATGAGCGAAAAACTTATGTCACAAACTTACACCTATCTTGCTAATCTGGATCAACAATTGCCAGAAATTCTGCCCGACACGATTGTCAGCCGCAGCGTTTACGGTGGCGACGATTTGAAAGTAACCCTGTTTGGTTTTGCGCCCGGCCAGGAATTGACCGAACATACCGCGGCGCGGCCGGCTGTGCTCCACTTCTTGCGCGGCGAAGCGACGGTAACGCTGGGCGCAGAGACGTTTGCGGCCCAGGCGGGTACATTTGTCCATATGCCAGCCCAATTGCCGCACAGCGTTACCGCCCAAACCGAAGTCGTAATGCTCTTGTTGATGGTGGCTCGGGAGCGCTAAAGATTTGTCAATCAGTAATTTCGCAGTTGTCACCCTGGAAGGGTCTATTCTCGCAGACGAGAACAGATCCTTTCAGGGTGACAGTATGGTACTTTAGACATTATATCGATTTAATCCCGTGATCTGACAGGATGACAAGATGACAAGATGACCAGGCGTTATTCATCTTGTCATCGTCCGACCGCAGGTCGGCGTCATCCTGTCACAGGTGTACAAAACAAATCGGTATAAACTCTTTTATTCTTATATGAATCCTAAAGATGAAACAGATGAAAACTACGCATAGTTTTCCTGCTACGGGTCAGCCTACTCGTTTGCGGCTGCTGCTCTTGCCGCTAGCGATTTTTCTCTTGCTCACCGCGTTGTGGGCCGGGCTGATCCGGCTTGGTTGGCGCTGGCCACCCCTCCAGCCGACCTTGCCGATGGCGCACGGGCCGCTGATGGTTTGTGGCTTTTTAGGTACGTTGATCAGCCTGGAACGGGCGCTGGGGCTGGGGCGACGCTGGGCCTACAGCGCTCCCGTGCTCACCGGTGTGGGTGCGCTACTCTTAGTTGCCGGCGTCCAATCTGCGCTCGGTCCTTTGCTGATCACGCTGGGCAGCCTGGTGCTGGTCAGCGTGCTTGTACAGATTGTGCGCATCCAACCGGCGCTCTTTACGATTACGATTGCGCTGGGGGGGCTACTCTGGGCCGTGGGCAATGGCCTCTGGCTGGCAGGGCGATCGGTGCCCGACGTTGTGCTTTGGTGGATGGGCTTTTTGGTCCTGACCATTGTTGGCGAACGGCTGGAACTCAGCCGTATCTTACGCTTATCCACCCTCACCTATAGCCTCTTTTTTCTGAGCATCAGTCTCTTTATCGTGGGGGTATGCAGCACCCTATTTGCTTTTGATTTTGGCGTCCGCCTGATCGGCGGCGGCTTGATCGCGCAAAGTTTGTGGCTGTTGCACTATGACATTGCTCGCCGCCGGCTCAAAAGTGGCGGACAAGCACGCTTTATTGCCATCAGTTTGCTGATCGGCTATGGCTGGCTGGGTGTGGGCGGCGGGTTGGCCTTGTTCAATGGCGGTTGGCGCGCTGGGCCGCTGTACGATGCCTTTTTGCACGCCGTCTTTCTCGGCTTTGTCTTCAGCATGATCTTTGCCCACGCCCTGATCATCTTTCCCGCCGTGCTGGGCATACCGCTGGTCTACTCTTCTCGTTTTTACAGCCATCTGGCACTCTTGCACCTTTCCCTACTCTTGCGTATCAGCAGTGATTGGCTGCCGTGGGGGCCGGGTCGCTTGTGGGGTGGCCTGTTAAACGGGATCGCCCTGCTCTTGTTTTTGCTCAACACGGTGGCCGCGCTCGATCGGACGCGCCGTTTGTAAGCCTATGCCGCAAATTACGCGCCTGTTCATCAAAAGCGCCTTATTCTACTTTGTTGCGGCCCTGGTCGTCGCCCTGGCCATCGCCCTGAACCCGATCCTCGCCTTGCCGCGCGTTGTGATTACGCTTGGCCCCGTCTATTTTCACTTGTTAATGGTTGGCTGGGTTACGCAATTGATCATGGGCGTGGCGCACTGGATGTTTCCTAAGTTTACGCGCGCAAAACCGCGCGGCTACACATGGCTGATCTGGACGACATTTTTTTTGCTCAACAGTGGGCTACTGCTGCGCGTGGTGGCAGAACCGCTGCGCGCCCTACAACCCGCTCTGGGGTGGGGTTGGTTGCTGGCGTTGTCGGCCCTGTTGCAATGGCTGGCCGGGCTGGCCTTTGTCGCCCACAGTTGGCCGCGCATCAAGGAACGTTGAAATGCCCCGTTTGAGTTGCTGGTTTATTCGCGCCGCCCTCATCGATCTGACGTTGGGTTTCACCTTTGGCGCCCTACTGTTATGGCATAAAGGAATCCCGCTGCACCCCATGCTCTGGCGGCTGTTGCCCATCCACATCGAGTTTTTACTACTTGGCTGGACGATGCAACTGGCCTTCGGGGTCGCCTTTTGGATTCTGCCGCGCTTTCAAACCGAACGCGGTAACGTTGCCCTGGCCTGGCTGACCTTTGGCCTGTTTAATACAGGGGTGTGGCTGGTAGGGATCGGTTCATTGATCGATGCAACCGGCTGGCTCCTACTCCTGGGGCGCATCAGTGAGACCGCGGCGGTGATCGCCTTTGTGCGTCATGCCTGGCCGCGCGTCAAGGCGCCTGGTGTGTAAGGAGAAATTTTCTCTGTGCTGCTCAGTCAAGCTAGAGACTGGAGATTAGAGATGGGAATTGATCGGATCTACTCTCTCTAAATGACCTCTGAACCACGACGAGTTTGTGGCCGATCCCCGCTTTTGAATCCACCACTAGTCAATTGGCCAGTCAAAAACTATCCAGTATACCGGTTTGCCGGCGCCAAAATGGGTGCAGAATGGATGGGTAGCTGCGCTGCCGCATTGATCTGGCAGGCCAAGAAAGGATGGGAAACGATGAATCAAATTGATCGACGCCAATTGGAACAGCATGTGCAAATTTTGGGCTGGCTGCTTGTTGTCAGCCATATCTTCTTTCTCTTGATTGGGCTCTTTGTCTTTACCCTGCTGACCAGCATCGGCGCAGTTTCGGGTGATCGCGACGCGATGATGGTCCTGAGCATTGTCGGCACGGGGGTTGGCGCGTTGTTGGCGGTGCTGGGTGTGCCAGGGATTATCGCCGGTTATGGCCTGCTCAAACGCAAGGCGTGGGGGCGCCTCCTCGCCATCATCGTCGGCATTTTGAGTTTGGCCAATTTCCCACTGGGCACCGCCGTGGGCATTTACACGCTATGGGTGCTCTTGTCACCCGCGGCCACCGATTATTTTATGCCACCGAGTGATCAAATTTAAGCTTTGGCGCCGGTCATGTAAGACAACAACGGATTTAGACAGCAACGGATAAATCAGACACGGAGTAGATGTAGTATCCGTTGCGTCTTGCCTGAAATGGCAGTTGCTAAGGAGCAAGTATTTATGTTGCTGACAAGAATTCTCAAATATGCGGTCGGCCTCTTCTACTTGATCGGTGGACCGTTGATCCATGCCTTTTTGATGACGTATCAGCGCGCCAGCTACGCCGCGGTCGATGATCAGGCGTGGTCTGGCTACCAGTTGCTCTGGACGCGCTTGGTGCTGCCCTATCTCGTTCCGCTTGTAGTCTTGTTGGTGATCTTCGAAATGGTAGCCGGCACGCTGATGCTGAGCAAGCGCAAACAGTGGGCCACCTTGGGGCAGCTTGGGGGGATGCTTTTTAACCTGGTGCTGATCCCATTCTGGTTTGGCTATGGCATTCCCAATCTGATCCTGGCGCTGATCCACGGCTGGTTACTCGGTCAGGAACGCCAGGCCACAGGTGAGTACGTTGTTTCTAAACCTTTGTCTGTCGGGCAGGCACACGCAGCAAAGGCTTAGAGCGTTTGGGCAATTGTAAAATTTAAATAATCCACGAAGCCTTTCTTCGTGGCCCTCGTGGATTATTATTTCTTTCAAGCGGGCTTAAGGCGTTTGTGGCTTAATCATTGCGGGCAACGATTTGGGCGCAGACCTGCTGGAAGAGTGTCGCCCAGTCCGCATGCTCAAAAATCTGCGCGCCGCCAAAGACTTGTACGCCCCACCCCGGCGACTCCGCTGCGGCCAGGGCGGCCAGGCTGGCGGGAAAGTCGAGGGCGTCCAAGATTAGTTGCACTTTGGCGGTTGCGGGCACGAAGCTTGGTGCTGCCGCCAACCAGTCGCGACCCCATTCCGGTGGGCGACCACTCTTTTCGCCGTAGATCAACGGGGTAAAGACGTCGATATGCGGCGCAAGCAGAGCGTAGTCTTGGGCAAAGATGCGCGTCAGCGCGTGGTCGAATTCGTCCGGCAGCCACGGGCACATGTAGGCGCCCACGATACAGTCAGGGCGCTGCGTGCGGATCAACCCTGCATAGTGGGCGGCGTAGCGCGCGATCCGCTCACATTTGTGGCGCGTCCACGCGTCGGCATGGTGGGCCAGGATTTCAGCGGGCGTCACCGCATCAACCCCGGTTGCATTGCAAAATTCGGCGATGCAGGCGCGACAAAAACAACTTTCTTGCAAGTCCGGGTCGGGCTCCTCGAACCAGCCGCTATAAGTCAGATAATCGAGCCAGATGCCAACCGGCGCAAAGTTTTGCAAACCGTCGCGCAGATGGGCTTCCGTTTCGGCCAGAAAATCTGCTTGGGAGAGACAGACCCCTTGCACCAGGCGTCCATAGCGAACTGGCTTACCATCAACGCCAATCGGGATCAGGTGCGGATGCGCGTCAAAATCGGCGCGAAAGGTCTTGAACTCGACACACGGGGCAATGGCATGCTGCGTGCAGGCATCAAACGCCGCCGGATCGAAACCGTGGAACCAAAGCGCATTGGCCCCAACCTGGGCAAACCGATCGATGAAGGCTAGCGCATTGCTGCCATAGGGGCCACACAAGGGTGGGATCGACATAGTGCTCCTTTCGTAACTATTCAGGCATGAGTTTTACCGCCGGGAACGCCGCCATCCCTGGCGGCCTCCGGCGCTGGCCGCCAGGGATGGCGGCGTTCCCGGGCTACGTTAACAAACTGGCGACGTGTTGGCGCAACCCTTCGGCCATCGGTGTCGCTGGCACATGCAGACCCGCGGCGCGTAACTTGCTCAGGTCGTAGATGCGATGGCAAAGAAACGATCGGCGATCCGGGTTGGCGGCTAAAAATTCGCCGACGGGGACTTCCTCGATTTGCAACGCGACGTCGAGCAGCTCAGCGATGATCGTGTAGTAGGCGCGTGATTCGATCCAATCAGGGCCGGCCGTCAAGTAGATCTGGCCCTGGGCATTGGCGTTGTCATAACAGCTCAGAATGGTCTGCGCCAGGTCGTGCGCCAGGATCGGCTGCTGCAAGAAATGGCCACCACCCACCAAGCGCAGCGGTTGGCCGGCTTGCAACGTGGTCAACAACTGCGCGTCGCGACTGTGCAAAGGTAGACAACCCAATAGCGAACCGGGGCCATAAATATGCCCCGGCCGCAAGATCGTCCAGGTCATCGGCCCCGTGTCACCGTGGAGAAAGACTAGTTCACACTGGCGTTTCTGACCACCATAGCCATCGGCCAGATAATGGTCGGTCTCTTCGCCCTGGGGAAAGCGGCGTTGGGCTGGATCGTAGACGAAGTCAGTCGAGATAAAGACGCACTGGCGCGCCCGGTCCCGAAAAACCGCAATGTCCTGCTCGGCATCTTCGGCCACATAGCCAATACAATCCACCACCAGATCCCACGTCAGCGACAGTTGCTCAATCGCTTGCCGAAAGGCCGCCCGGTCGCGCCGATCTACAATAATCGGTGTGACGCCTTCCGGCAGTGGCCGCTGACCCCGCGTAACCGTCCACACCGCGTGGCCCGCAGCCATCGCCACACGCGCCAGCGTGCCGCTGACAAAACCACTGCCGCCGATTAAGAGAATATTGAGTGGAGCCATGGGTCGGTATTCCTTTCCTCCAGCACGATTAAAGAAAGCCTAACGCATTTGGTGACCGAAAATTGTAACCAGCAAAGCAAATTTTTGTATACAGACCTTACCCTTCGCGCCACGGCATGGCGCGCCAGGTAACGGCACGACCCGGTGGGTCGAGGATCGGGTCGGCGAGGATGTTGGCGGCGATGCGGGCATCCGGGCCTTTTTCTGCCAGCGCGGTGGCCAGCGCATCCGCAAAGCAGTTGCTCGCATAGTGGAAGCCCAGTGTCCTCGCCGCCGCCGGTGTGATGCCATCGCTGACCAGGAAGACCTTGCGCCGCTCCAGCACGCGCCGTGCCGTGTAGAGGATCGAAGCGCCGCGCACATCGACTGCTTTGCGCACCATCTGGCGGGCAATTTCTGCGGTGCCGGCTTGGAAAAGCTCATAGCCCTGCTCGGCGCTTAGCCAGCGATCGCCCGGCGTGGTCGGTGGCGCCCAACCACCCGCGGCGGAAAGCGCCATGATGATGATGCCATCCTCCTTGGTGCCCAATTCTGCGCCTTCGATGCGGATGAAAAAGGATGACGACAGATATTTTTCCGAACCTTCGCCGGGATAGAGCACGTAGATATCGGCGGGTTCCATCTTGTTCATCCAGATGTCACGGGCGCGACTGTTGAGCGCGGCCCGGTGTTCGGCCACAAAGTCGCCAGCATAAACATCGACAATGCGCGCCTGACGGTCGATCAGCAGGTCCACTTTCATGTCCAACCCGGCCATGCGCGCACCTTCCTCCATGTCCAGGCGCATATGATTGCCGTCAGCCAGACCTAGTGTGTTGGTCGCCTTGACCACGCCAAAGTGGTTGTGCTGGATTGTGTCCCAGCCAGCCACGCCGGGCAGGATGATCTTGCCGCCGCCGCACCAGCCGCCGTGCACATTCGGGCTGATCTCGCCGATCGCCAGCCGGTAGTCGGCTTCCATTAGCGCTTTGTTGACCCATACCGGCGTGCAGCGGCTGGTGATGCCCAGATAGGTGAGGCTTTGCTCGTCAAAACAATCGTGGCAGATGGCGCGCACCCGGTGCAGCAGATCTTTGCCCAGCGCCTCGCGCCACTTGGGGGCGGGATGGCTGCCCGGCGCATAGATCAGCGTCACATCTTCATCCTTGATGCCTAACCCGTTAAGATAATCCAGCAGCCGCAACCCCAGACCATCGCGCACGCCCAACATCTGGTCGGTAAAGCGGTCGCCCGTCAAGATAGCAACCTTGTTGCCCGGCTTGAGCGTCTGCGTGATCGGCGGACAACCAATCGGATTCTCCAGCGCCGCCACAATCGCCTGCCACGGGTCGCGCAGCGGCGGAAAGTCGGTCATGCGGATTTCGGTGTCCAGATTGGCGCACGGGATGGCGAGCGTCTTGCGTTCGCCATGCCACGGCACGTGGTAGTGCTTCAGTTCCTTTCCCATTCGTTTCCCCTTTGGTGTGTGGTAATGTGGGTCGGGCGTCGAATTAGGTCACGTTTGCGCGCTCAACCTCAATCACATCCGCGGCGCGTTCCGGCGGCGTCACGCTCAATATCTCCAGTTTTCCATCAACATAGCGCCCTTCGACCACGGTATTATAAGCGGCATGCAGCTTGAAATCAACTGTCTGATGTGTGGGGCAGGCGGGCAGCTTGGCGTGTCCCAGATAATGTTGTATTGCTCAAGCTAATTGTTCATAAGGATTTATTTTTGGGGTTGCATAAAACAAGCGTCCCCACGCTGCCGTGTGATTCTTAGCGGAGAATCACACGGCAGCGTGGGGACGCTTGCCAATCATATAAACTTGGTCATATATTCTTGATGCAGCTTACCTGCATGCGATTGGTGAGAACTTACTGGCTCAAGCTGGCGTCGTAGGCTGCCTGCATAGTTGTCAGGTAGTCGGCCAGATCCAACTGTTCTAGACCGGCGACATAGGCGTCCCAATCGGTGTCCAGGTTTTTGGCACCAGTCACAAACTCCAGTGCGTTCTGGTTGATGTAATCGGTGATGTTCTGCCGTTGCATGGCAACCGCATCTGCCGTGGCAGGGTCGGGCCAGATCGTCCAGAAGGGGAAATGATCCGGCGATTCTTTGCCAGCCATAAGGTCGGTTGCATCCTGCAAGCGGCGCTCATAACCGGGCCAGTTGTAATATTCTGCTGCATCGGTCGATTGCACCCAGCCATCGCGGAAAGTCTTGGGCTGGAAGTATTGGGCGGCCGCACCCCAGGAGGAATTGCGGGGGTCGGAACCTTCGGGCTGCGGGATGACAGAAAAAATCGCATCGACGCTCTTATTCAGTGCCACATCGCCCTCTTGCGGTCGGCGCCAGTCCACGCCTTCTTCGCCATAATGGGCGCGCAGTTGACCGTCCTGGGTAAACATATAATCCACCAGCTTAATCGCCGCAACCTGCGCTTCGGCGCTGGCTTTGTTGGTCAGCACAAAGGTGGCTCCAGGCACAGAATTGGGAATGTAGGTGGAGAATGCGGCATGGGGGCCTTGCAGTGGCGGAATCGGATCATAGTCGGCCCCGTAAGGCGCTTCCGGTCCAACGGTCACGAAGATCGCCGGGTGCATCCCCGCTCCGGCCCCGAGTAGCTGGGCATCGGCGTTGTCACCGACCTTTCTGTAGGCTTCAGCGTTTTGGGTGAACGAACCGGGGTCGATCAAGCCGGCATCGTAGAGGCTCTTGATGAAGGTCAATCCTTCCTTCCATTCTGGTTTGTTGGCAACGGTGTCGACCTTGCCATCATTCAAGATCAAATAGGTGCGGTCATCGTCGTAGATGAAACCATTCATCAGGTAGGGGATGACGCGTACGCCATAATCTTCGGTCGAGCCGCTCAAGGGCACTTCATCGGCGAGACCGTTACCGTTGGGGTCTTGGGTTTTGAAAGCTTCCAACATGGCTTTGAATTCATCGGTCGTCGTGGGTACTTCCAGACCGACCGCATCCAACCATTTGGTGTTGACCCACATCTTGTGGCCATAGGAGCAGTGATAGCACTCGATCAACTGGGGAAGACCATAGATATTGCCATCTGGCGCCGTGGCCAGGGCCTTGAACCAGGGATAATTGTCGAGCGCGGCTTGGACGTTCGGGGCGTGCGCCTTGATCAGATCATTGAGGGGGATGACGACGCCCTGTTGCCCATATTTTAGCAAGTCGAGCTGCGAAAACTGATCTACCCAGGGGATCAACATATAGAGGTCGGGGTAATCACCACTGGCCAGCGAGATTTGGCGCTGTTCTTTGGCAGAATTGCCATCCATGGTGGTGGTCTGCCACTCAAACTCAATGTTGAACATTTTTTGTGCTTCCAATGAGAATGAATTGGTCGCTAAATCCTGTTCCGGTCCCTGGGGAGAGAAGATCTTGATTTTGACGGCTCCGCCATCAGCGGCTGTTTGCGCTTCGCCGGCGGGCGCGCCCGCCGGCTGGCCAGCGCCGACACAGCCCGCCAACATGCTCAGCGTGACGAGCAAGGTCAGGTAAAACAATAGGGATTTCTTCATAGGTTCCATTTCTCCTTTGTGCTACGCTTTGTCATACGGATGGTATATGGATAAATCTGAAACAGATTGGGGATAACGGTGACAAACAGACGATTTTTGATTTACGATTTACGAAGCTACTTCGTTAGCGATGCAACTTCGTAAATCAAAAATCGAACATCGTAAATGAGAGCATTAGCCCTTGATCGAGCCGATCAACATCCCGCGCACAAAATAGCGCTGGGCAAATGGGTAGATGAGCAGCACCGGCAAGCTGCCCACCACAATCAGCGCATACTTGAGCAGATCCGCCATCTGCTGCCGTTCGACCATCGCCGAGGCTTCCATCGAGCCGCTGGTCGTGGCGTTGAGAATCAGGATGCTGCGCAGCACGAGTTGCAGCGGCTGCAAATCAGCGGACTTCAAATAGAGCAGCGCATCGAAGTAGGCGTTCCACTGGCCTACGGCATACATCAGCACCAGCACGGCTAAGATTGGCTTGGAGAGTGGCAGCACAACCGACCAGAGGAAACGTAGATCGCTACAGCCATCCAGCGCGGCGGCCTCGGCCAGTTCGTCGGGAATGGTGACTTGAAAGAAGGTGCGGGCGATAATCACCTGCCAGGCGGCTACTGCCTGAGGAATGATCAGCGCCCAGCGCGTATCGAGCATGCCCAGTTCTTTTACTACCAAGTAAGTTGGAATCAGACCACCAGAAAAGATCAGGGTGAAGGTGATAAAAAGCATGATCGCGCTGCGCCCAAAGAGCGTGCGCCGCGAAAGCGGATAGGCCACCAATACCGTTGCCAGCACGCTGATTAACGTGCCGAAAAAGGTGTAATAGAGCGAGTTCGCATACCCCGTGATGATTTGTGGATTGCTCAGCGCCACCTGATAGCCGCGCAGCGAGAAATCCACCGGCCATAACCACACCCGCCCGGATGAGACGGCCAGCGGACTGCTCAGCGAGGAACTAATCACAAAAATGAGCGGATAGGCGACGAACACAAATATAAGCAACAGAAACAGATAGACCCCAGCCAAAAAAAGCTGATCGCCCCATGCTTCGCGGATGCGGGTGGGTCGTTTTATTGGGTTTGCTCTTATCATAAGTGACACACCTTTTTGAACCTGGTAGGATGGCAAGATAACAGGATGACAAGATGACAGAAGGATGTCCCTATGTCATCCTGTCATCTTGCCATCCTGTCACCACAAACTCATATCCGACACGCGCTTCACATACGCGTTGACCAGCACCAACAGGATCATGTTGATGACCGAGTTAAACAAGCCAACGGCAGTGGCGAAGCTAAAATTGGCGTTGAGCAGACCGATCTTGTAGACATAGGTGGCGATGATCTCGGACGAGCCGAGGTTAAGCGGGTTCTGCAACAGGTAGACCTTTTCAAAGCCAATCGCCAGCAGGCTGCCCACGCTCAAGATCAAGAGAATGACGGCCACGGGCATAATGCCGGGCAAATCGATGTTGAAAATTTTCTGGATGCGCGACGCGCCATCAACCTTGGCCGCTTCGTAGAGCATCGGGTCCACGCCGGAGAGCGCAGCTAGATAGACAATTGCCGCATAGCCGCTGTTCTGCCAAACGCCCGACCAGACATAGATGGAAGGGAAGAGATTGGGGCGGCCCAGAAAATTGATCGGCTCCAGACCTAGCGCCTGCAAACCCAGGTTAAACACACCTAAGCGCGGCGACAGGAGCAACATGATCATCGAGACCATAACCACCGTCGAGATGAAGTAGGGCGCGTAGGTGATCATCTGCACGGTGCGCTTGAAGAAGCCACTGCCTACTTCATTCAAGCAGATCGCCAGCATAATCGGGATCGGAAAGCCCACGATCAGCGCGTAGAGGCTGAGGCCCAACGTATTCTGGAGCAGTGTCCAGAAAACCGGATTGCTAAAGAACAAATCAAAATGTTTGAACCCAGCCCACGGGCTACCCCAAATGCCGGCCACAACATTATAATCCTTGAAGGCGAGTACGGCGTTTGCCATTGGAATATAGCGAAAAATGATGAAGTAGAGCAAGGCCGGCAGCATGACCAAATACAACTGCCAGTGACGCCGAAAACTGCGGCTCGCTACACGCCATAGGGAAGTTTGGTGGCGGACACCCACCCCAGAACGCGCGCCAGGTTGGGATAGCGCAGCCGCTGGGTGCGTAGACGCTGCATCAGGCTGAGACATAGGCAGGCCTTTCCTTATGATCCCCGACGGGGGCTAGCTAATGGCTATGGGCGTTTGAGAACGTGTGATGAATTGTCCAGGCATGGACAGAAATTAGAGGCTAAATCGGTTGGGTGGCACTGGGGCGTGCGACCGGTGTAAGGCGGTCTTTTCCGATTTTGTGTAGCCCTGAAACTTGTAACACTTACTATCTCATGTTACGCAGTCTCTCCTGGGAACGCCGGCATCCTGCCGGCAGCCGCCAGAGATGGCGGCGTTCCCAGGTGCGTAACATGAGTTACTATATCAGAATCAGCCGGTAAATGGTATAATTTTTCGGCCAGATTCCGGCCTGATTTTGACCAGGTGTTTAAAAATGGCTACGGTTCGACAAGCTCACCGGCCGTGCGGTTCGAGTGGGGTCAGCAATGCAAAGGAATTCCTTGTGTGGAAGCAGTAACCTATGACCAATTTGTGGGGAGTTTACGCAGCGCCCTGCATCATCTCTATAACCCGGTCCATTTGCGCGCCAGCCCGTTGATCGCGCTGTTGGGCCTGGCCGATGAATTCGACAGTGCCGCCGCCCTTCAACATACACTTGCGCAAGCGATTCGCCGCCTCAAGCCGAGTGAAGATGAGCCACCCCAATCGCGCGCCTGGCGCGTCTATGACACGCTGAATTTTCAATATCTCCGGCAGCTATCCCGCGACGCTGTAGCCCTACAACTGGGCATTAGTGAGCGCCAACTACGCCGTGAGCAGCGGGTAGCGTTGGAAGTGTTAGCCCAAAACCTGTGGCCACAGATCCAGCAGGCGGCTATCCAAACGCCTGCGCAACCCGCAGTAACCCTTGCCCAATGGCCGGCGGACGCCGATCAAGCGTTGAGCGAGGAACTTGCTTGGCTCAAAACGCCCACCCCCGAGCAACGGCTGCCGCTGGGCGCAGCCTTGCGGACGGTGCATAGTTTGGCACAACCGTTGGCCCAACAGTGGCAAACTTCGCTGCAAATCGAGGCGCCGGTTGGGTTAGCCGATCTGCCAGTCGTCCCCCTGCCCTTGCGCAGCATCTTGCTGACCATTCTTGGCGTGGCCATTCCGCGCGCGGGACAAGACGCGGTCGTGATCACGGCGGCGCGCCAGGGTGTTACACTCGAGTTTAGGGTGACATGCGGAAATAGCCGCATTGGCGTGCTGCCTTTCTCTGCTAAAGAGATGGCCAGTCTAGAGATGGCCCGCAACCTGGCCGTTTTTTACGACGCCCACCTTGCGCTGCCGCAAGCGGATGCAGCAAACTTTGCTGTCACCTTGACCCTGCCCGCGTCCGAACAGATCCCCGTGCTCGTGATCGACGACAACGCCGATTGGTTGGCGTTGCTCCAGCGTTATGCCACCGACTCGCGCTATCAAGTGGTGGGCACGCGCGATCCAACCGGTGCGCACAGCCTGGCCGAGCAGTTACAACCAGCGGTGATTCTCCTGGATGTGATGATGCATCATGTCGACGGGTGGCAGATCCTGAGTGATTTACGCCATGCACCGGCCACCCATCTGATCCCAATTGTGATCTGCACCATCCTACCCGTCGAAGAATTAGCGCTGGCCCTGGGCGCCAATGCATTTTTGCAAAAGCCGATTACCCAATACCAATTCTTGCATACGTTGGATGAGCAGGTAGGATGACCAGATGACGCCGACCTGCGGTCGGATGATGACAAGATGACAAGATGACAAAGGGAAGCGCCATGTCGTCATCCTGTCATCCTGTCATCCCTTCATCTTGCCCTCCTAGAAAGGCTATTATGTGGCATTTTGCCCGCGAACTGGCGCAGAGTGAGATTGAGCACGCCGCGACCATGCAGGAATTGTTGCGCGCCACGATCCGCAAATTGTTGATCGTCAGCGCCGCTTTTTGGTTGCTGTGCGCCCTCTTGTTTACCAGTACATGGAGCGTTGATCGCCTGCTCGGCTTGATGGCCGGCCTTGTGGTGCTCGGGCTGATTTTCGCGCTTGCGTACCAATTGCTGCCGCGCCATCACCTGTGGGCGCTGGTTTTGTGGTTGGCGGGCATGGTGGTTGCAATCTTGCTCGGCAGTTGGCTTGTACAAAATCCAGCCTTGGTGCAACTGAGCATGGTATTGCCCTTGATTGCCGTGATCACGGTGAGTGGCTGGGCTGGGATAGTGGCTGAAATTGTTGTGATCGCGCTTGTCTGGATGACAACCCATGCGTTCTTCGGCGCGGGGCTGGCCACCGACCAGGCGCTGTTGATCATCGTTGCTGCGGCTTTTATCGGCTTGTTGGGCTGGGCGACGCGCAGCGAGTTGTTGACGGTTGCCGCCTGGTCGATGGCCAGCTCGGATGAAGCCCGCACCCGGTTGGCGCAGATGCGCGAAGATCGCTTGACATTGGAGCAGTCGCGCGCCGATCTGATCCAGGCCAACAATGAGTTGGCGCGCCTCTCCAATCGGCTAAAGGTGCTGGAACGGATCGCCGAAGATGCCTTGCAGGCCAAGACCGAATTTGTCGCCAATGTCAGCCACGAATTGCGCACCCCACTGAACATGATCATTGGTTTTGCCGATGTCATCTCGCGCTCACCCCAGGTCTATGGCGGCCGGCTGCCCGCCGCATTGCTAACCGATATTGCCGCCATTCGCCGCAACGCCGATCACTTGGCGACGCTGGTTAACGACGTGTTGGATCTAAGCCAAGTCGAAGCGGGGCGCATGGCGCTCAGCCGAGAGCCAGTGGCGATCCAACCGACTATTCACGCTGCGCTGGCCGTGGTCAAAGGCCTCTTTGATGCGCGGGGGCTTTACCTGCAAACGGAAATTGCCCCCAACCTGTCGCCTGTTTTCTGCGACGAAACACGCATCCGCCAGGTGATCATCAATTTGCTTGGCAATGCGGGACGCTTTACCGAACAGGGTGGCGTCATCCTGCACTGCCGTGAGCAGGGGCGTGAGCTGATCATCAGCGTGGCCGACACCGGGCCAGGCATTGCCGAGCCAGATCAGAAGCGCATTTTTGAGCCCTTCCAACAGGTGGACGTTTCCACCCGCCGCCAACATGGCGGCAGTGGGCTAGGGCTGACGATCAGCAAACAATTTGTCGAAATGCACGGCGGGCACATGTGGCTGGAAAGCGAGGTCGGCGTGGGCACGACGATCAGTTTTGCGTTGCCGCTGGAAAATCAAGCGTCCCTCTCCCTGGGCGCCGACTCTCGATTCCGCCGCTCGATCACGCCAGATGATGAGCTCGGCTATCGGCTGCGGACGCGTCGTTCGCAAGCGCCCGTGCCCGTGCTCACCGAACGCCTGGTTGTGGTCGATCCCGAGCAAATCTTGCCCCGGCTGCTCAGTCACTATCTGCCCGATGTGGAAGTAGAGATCGCACCCGATGTGCCGGGTGCGGTCGAAGCGCTGCGCCGTTCCCCGGCTCAGGCTATGCTCGTCAACATTTCCCCCTATGCACCGCTGCCGGCCACGGCCCTGAGCAATCTGCCCTTCGGCACACCAGCGATCACCTGCTGGCTACCCGGCGAACACGAGGCCGCCCGGCGCTTGGGCGTCGTGGAATATCTGATCAAGCCGCTCTCGCGCGAGAAGCTCGACGAAGCGCTGGCCAGATTGGGCAATAACATAAAAATAGTGCTCATCGTCGACGACGAAGAGGATGAGTTGCACCTCTTTGCGCGCATGCTGGAAGCAAACGAACAGCGCTATTCGGTCTTGCAGGTGACAACCGGCCAGCGCGCCCTCAGCATGTTGCGCAGCCGGCAACCCCATGTGCTGCTGCTCGACTTGATGATGCCCGGCATGAATGGCTTTCAGGTGCTGGAGGAAAAGGCGCGCGACCCGCTGATCCGCGATATTCCCGTGATTATTATCTCCTCGCGCGACCCCGCTGGGGATCTGATCGTCAGCAACACCTTGACCGTAACCCAGGGCGCTGGTCTTTCGCAACGCAACCTGGTCGCCTGCATCCAAGCCCTGGGCAAAATCCTGGCGCCCGTTTCGGTGCAGGAGAATAGGGGCTAACAGAGATTGGAGATTAGGGATTGGAGATTAACAGGGCGTAATCTCCAATCCCTAATCTGCAATCTCCAATCCCCTACATTTGTACGACTTTAATCCCCACCCTACCCACTTGACCAGGTGATAAACTCCCTGCCTGCCTGATCTTTCCCTCCATCTTTTACCGTAGCATAGACTTGATGTTGCTCTAGGGTAAACCCTACTGCCGGCTGTTTTCTAGCGTAAGGAGCTATACATGTCAAAATCGATCATTATCATTGGCGCCGGGATCGCCGGTCTGGCGGCTGGCTGCTATGGGCAAATGAATGGTTATCGGACGCAAATTTTTGAACTGCACAACCATCTGGGCGGTTTATGCACGGCGTGGGATCGCAAAGGGTATACTTTTGATGGCTGTATCCACTATCTTTTTGGCACGGCGCCCGGTCAAGCTTTCCATCACGTGTGGGAAGAATTGGGCGCCCTGCCGGCGCGCCCTGTGATCAATCATGCGGAATTGATGCGCATTGTGGGCGCCGATGGATGAACGTTTCACCGGCAACTGGCTGGGTTCCACGTGTGGCTGGTTACTGACCAACGATACGATGACGATGAGGGTGCACGGCATGGACAAAACGCTGCCTGGTCTGCAAAATTTTTACCTGTGTGGTCAATGGGTGGAGCCAGGCGGCAGCGTGCCAATCGTCGCCATGTCCGGCCGTAATGCGATCCAGTTGATCTGTCATGCCGAGCAGCAACTGTTTGTGGCCACTGGGCCAGCTTCGACAGCGATTAGTCCACTGCTGCCGGAATTAGTAAGTCAGTAGGCCAGGACCACTGTCTTACTGACTTATCGGCCTACTGCATAGATAAATCACACTGCGCTGAACTAGTACACTTGGGCGTAAGTAAGACAGTGAATCAGTAGGACAGTAGAACAGTGTTTGTACTGTCTCACTGTCCTACTGATTCACTGTCCTACTGATTCACTGTCCTACTGATTCACTACTGATTCACCGGAGAATAGTATGGTTATTTCCGCCCAAGTGTACTAGTTTACTAAGGATTGCCCTATGTTTTCTGCATTAAAACGCTTTACGCCTTTGCTGATTGTTCTGGGTGATCTGATCGCTCTACTGCTCTTTGTCTACATTGGCCAGCGCGATCATGGCCTGGTTGATACGGAGAACCAGATCCAGGGTCTCCTGTGGGCAGGTTGGGCCTTTGCCCTGACGTGGGTGATCGCGGCTGTGCTGCTGCGGGCATTGCCAAATGCGGCGACACTTTCTGCGCGTTCGCTGTTGGCGAATGGCCTAAATGCCTGGTTGGTGGCTGCCCCATTGGGGGTCTTATTGCGCGCCTACTTTCTGGGCCGCGCCGTAATCCCGACCAGTTTTTTAGCGGCCACACTTGGGTTTGGTGGCCTATTTGTGCTCGGTTGGCGCGTATTCTGTCTATTGCTCTGGAAGATGGCTAAACGATAATAAGCGACAAAAACCTAGCCACTTGACCAGGCAAGTAACCGCCACATGGCTGATCCACTGCGGCGGTTGTTATTGTAAGGTAGTATTACCTGCATTAATGATTTGCGCGTATTCTCGCGGCTCAGAACTGATCGCTGGATTCAGCGGTTTATCAGAAATCATTATTGGCGGATGGGGCTGAAAGGTAGCGCTTATGGGTTTGGTTAGCCAGATGCGTACGCAGAAACGAGAACAACAAAAATCGGCATTGGCTGCTGGTGAAGAAAGTTACCGCAAGCTCGTGGAATTTTCACCCGATGCAATTTTTGTCCATCACCATCACCAGATTGGCTATGTAAACCTTGCTGGTTGCCGCCTTTTGGGTGCGAGCAAACCGGAGCAATTGTTGGCTAGATCACTGCTGGAATTTGTCCATCAGAATGATCAGACGCTTGTACAAGAACGGATTATTGCTGTTACTAAGGGCGAGTCTATACCGCCGCTCGAAGTGAGATTTACTCGCCTCGACGGTACGGAGATAGATGTCGAAGTGCTCGGCGTGCCCTTTTGCGCCGAAGTCCCTCTGCTCTTAGAAGCCCACAGCCTTTAGGCGTGGGTAGCTCACTCCAATTGGTAAACAGATATTTGTGAACAGATATTTGTGAACAGTCGTCGTGTAATAAACTGCGTATAGCAAGCGGATGGGTTTACAATGAGGGCCCAATCTATGAGCAATAAATCTCCGATTCGAGTGATGTTAGTTGACGATCATGCGGTCGTCCACAGTGGCATCGCTGCCTTTTTGGCTGCTTTCGATGATCTGGAGCTTGTCGGTGATGCCTATAATGGTGTAGAAGCGTTGCATCTGTGCGATCGCCTGCACCCAGATGTGATCCTGATGGACCTGATTATGCCGCTGATGGATGGCGCCACCGCAACACGCGCGATTCGTACGCGCTATCCAGATATCCAAATCCTCACTTTGACACGCTCTTTAGAAGATGAGCTAGTGCAGAACGCGCTGCAAGCAGGTGCGATCGGCTACTTACTCAAGGATATTACTGCCGAGGAATTGGCCGCTGCATTGCGATCCGCATACCGCGGACAACCCACGCTGGCGTCGGCGGTCACCCAAGCTTTGATCCATGCCACTAACCAAAACGCGTTGCCAACCCCCGGCGCGAATCTAACCGAGCGCGAGCGAGAAGTGTTGGATTTAATGGTCAATGGCAATGACAACAACTCAATTGCCGACCATCTGGTTGTAAGTCGTTCGACGGCAAAATTTCATGTGAGCAACATCCTGTCTAAACTGCACGCGGCCAACCGCACCCAAGCGGTGGCCATCGCACTGCAAAACGATTTAGTCTCGTCACACGCTCCTGCGCTGCAAGCCGCCTATTAGGCGGAGTACGCAGCCTGATCGCGAACGGTAAGTAGTAAGTGGTGAGTGGTAAATACACGCTGTTACTTACCACTCACCACTTACTACTCCTACCCCGACATCGCTCACAGGCTATCTATAGGACCCCCAACCTGACCAACTGATTAGTTAAAACCCCCTCTCAGTGGCGGGTAGACAGACTCGCCACTTGTCTAGTGTCTACGCGCATAGTTTCTTGTATACTAATAGGTAACAATGCCCACTTAATAGGAGGATACATTATGCTCAATTCAATTCTCGTCCCGCTCGATGGTTCTACTTTTGCTGAACATGCGCTGCCGGCTGCGTGCGCTATTGCCGGTCAGGCTGGGGCTACACTGCGCTTGGTGCACGTGCATACACTTACGCCAACGCCGATCTATATTGAAGGCGAACCGGTGATTGATCAAAACCTGGCATCCTTGAGCCGCAAACATGAACAGATTTATTTGACAGAGATCGAAGGCCAGCTAAAGGCAACCGATCCCGCGCTGAGGGTGACAACCGAATGGTTGGATCGAACGCTGCAAAGTATGGTCAATGAGCCGCTCGCCGCCTTTCTGGCCCGCCATATTGTCAACACTGCGCCCGATCTGGTGGTGATGACAACGCATGGTCGTGGTGGATTGGAACGCGCCTGGCTAGGCAGCGTGGCAGACACACTGGTGCGCCTGAGCCATACGCCGCTCTTGTTGCTACGTCCCAAAACCGATGCGCCTGATTTTAGCCAGTTGCCAACTTTTAAGCATATTTTGATTCCGCTGGATGGTTCGCCCTTGGCCGAACAGGTTCTGACGCCAGCATTGATGGTTGGTGATCTGATGCAGGCCGAATATACCTTGCTGCGCGCAGTAGAGACGGTGATCAACCCTGGCTACTGGCCACGCGTGCGGATGGAACGGAGCGATTGGCCGCTGCCCCATGCTACAGAGCCGCATATGGTAGAAGTGCCACCACAGGAGTCGGGTATAGCCGAAACCGAGCTTGTGGCAACCCGGGCGGCGGAAGTCGAACTGGCGAAAGAGTATATGGCTGGTATCGTCCAACAATTTCAAACCCCAGAACGCCAGATTCATAGCCATGTGGTGTTAGCTGAAAGTCCGGCCGATGCGATTCTAGCGGCGGTGCAAAAGTACGCGTGTGATCTGGTAACATTGGCGACTCATGGGCGCAGCGGCGTATCGCGCCTCTTGCTGGGGAGTGTGGCGGATAAGGTGTTGCGCGGCGCAACGACCGCTGTGCTCATCTACCGGCCGCAAGCTGCACAGCCATAAGGAGCTTTTCCGATGCTCAGTGATAAAGAATTGACCAACCAGATTGTGGCTGCCCTCAAGCGCGAACCAAGCCTGGATGCGGCACAAATCGGGGTGATGGTGGAAGACGGCGTCGCTGTGCTTACGGGTTATGTGCGCACTTACAGTGAAGAATGGATTGCCGCGCGCACCGTTGGGCGCGTGCAGGGTGTGCGCGGCGTGGTAGACAAACTCACCATTCGTTTGCCAGAGGTCAGCCAGCGTCCAGATCCCGAAATCGAGCGCGCGGCCGTAGCTGCCCTGCATTGGAACGACCTGGTGCCAGCCGACAGGATTCAAGTGACCGTCAAAGATGGTGTGGTCACCTTGCAAGGTGAGGTGGATTGGCATTATCAACGTGATGCGGCGCTTAATGCCATTCGCCACTTAACGGGGGTACAGCGCATCAACAATCAACTGACCCTGGCGCCCAGCGTCGTGCCGCGCGATATCGAAGCGGATATCAAACAGGCTTTTATCCGCCATGCGCAACTGGATGCCGAGCAGATCTACGTGGAGCGGCAGGGTAGTAAAGTAATTCTGCGCGGTGTCGTACGTTCTTTGGCAGAACGCAAGGATGCCGAAGAGGTAGCTTGGGCTACGCCTGGCGTGGCCGATGTCGAAAGTTATCTTGTTGTTGTCTAGGGCCTGATACGATAGCCTCGAAAATTCGAGGCTGGTGGAGATCAATATGACAAAGAATAAGGTTTTGATCCCAATTGATGGTTCTCAATTTAGCTTGCAAATTCTGCCCTATGTAACGCGCTTTCTCAAGCCGGAGGAGAACGAATTGATCCTGCTCGGTGTGGCAGAAGAACCGAAAATGGTCGAGATTGAAGGGCCTGGATCTGAGAATCTGACTGTCTATGTCGACCAGGCCGAAGCATCGATCCGGATTAATTTTGCCGATGAAATGTTGCCTTATGTGCGCATGCTCGAAAAGGATGGCTTCACGGTTTGCACCCAGGTGCGTTTTGGCGATCCGATTCCAGAAATTGAGCAATGTATCGAAGCA
>JBBRVA010000027.1:0-20930 GCA_038247295.1 Caldilineales bacterium
AGAGAATGCCATAGAGGCTACGTTGGAAAAATGGACCCCGCCGCAGTACACGGCTCAAGCCACGATGTTGGGTTGGCGTATAGGATTTTACATTGGTGGACAAAGGTTGTTCAGCCATATATTTTCTGCACTTTCACTGATCAGCCGAACGCACGTTTGCACCGATGAACGGGCTAGTTGGGCGTCAATCGTTATACAGTGGGTCAGTAGGGCAGTGAGTCAGTAAGACAGTGGGTCAGGAAGACAGTGGGTCAGTAAGACAGTGATACAGTCTGGCAGCGTTTATCGAGAACCAATGCCTTACTGACCCACTGCCCTACTGTCTTACTGACTCACTGTCCTACTGGACTAGAGAGTTCTTAACTCGCCCGCTCACCGGCTCCAGAACCGAGCACGCTGGCTATTGCGCTGGTGACTCAGCCAAGATCTTGTCGATCTCTTCCTGCGCCAATTTTAGCGATTCCGGGATCGCCATACCTTCGACAATACTGCGGTCGCGCGCTCGAGCTAGCACATCTGCCACCTCGGTGAAACGGGCCAAACGTGGCGAGTACATGCTGACGGCCATCTGGTCCAAGAAGACATCCATAAATTCAATATCTTGGAACTCTTTCGACTCGGACAAGACTTTTTGCGGTTGCAGCAAACCGGTATTGACCATATAGTCGATCGGGTGCGAATCTAATTCCCAGGCTAATTTCCAGGCAGCCGCCTGAACTTCTGGGGTTGAACGCGAATTGACCATGTGGAAATAGGCGTAAATATCAAAATGATTCTTGTTAACGGCGTTTTCCCAGATCGGCACCGGCTTAACCGTGTAATCGATCTTGGCTTCTTCTACGCCAGACTTTGCCCACGAGCCAAGACCACATTTAATTGCAACCTTGCTGGCAAGAAAATCTTCACCCTGACCGGTCCAGTAGGCAGCGCCGCCCAGTTTGTCGGTTGTGGCCCAGTCCACCCAGTACTGCATGGCCTTCTCTGCTTCTGGCGTGTCCAGTTGCAATTCAGAGCCACCTAATTGGCGCACCATCGCCCCCCATTGCAAATACATCCAAACCGAATTGCCCCAGTCAAAGTCAAACCCTTGTTGCAGCAGTTTGCCGTCGGCGTCGCGCTTGGTCAGCTTTTCGGCCACGTCATGCATCTGCTCCCAGGTCGTTGGGAAATCAATCTCGGCGTCTAATCCAGCTTCGGTAAAGAGCGCCTTGTTGGCATAACAGGCATAGATACTGACTTCGTTGGGGATGCCATACAGTTGGCCGTCAAAGATCGCCCCTTGCAAGGTGTTTTCTGGTGAAACATACAAATCCATCAGCTCTTGCTGCGAACCAAATCCCAAGACTTCAGCGCTGACCGGCACAATCGTCCCTTCCGCATAGAAGGTGCCAATATCACCATTCCACTGGGCAAAGAGATCTGGCCCAGTGCCAGCAGCCAAGGCGGTGCGTAGCTTAGTATCGAAGTCGGTGGGAATCACCTGATAATCGACAGTGATATTCGGGTTTGCTTCCATGAACGCCGCAATATATTTTTTGTCTAATTCCACGCGCGGTTCGTGGTTGTGCGCCCAATAGGTGACGGTGACCTTTTCCCCAGCCGCGGCTGCTGGAGCAGGCGCCGCATCACCACCGGCTGGCGCGGCAACCGGCAGACCACACCCGGCCAACAACACTGTGACCATCAAAAGCGCTAACCACATCGCCATCTGTGACCTACGAATGTAAGACATACATGCTCCTTTTGACAAGCTTGATTGGAAAATTTGTTTTTGAACAGCTTGAGTTTAAAGCTGAAAACAACAGGTTGGAAAAAAAGGGATTGGTATACACTATCCTATAATACTATAACTTTGCCAAATTTCAATCATACAGATTGCATAGAAATTAGGTCAATCACTAGTGCCTGTTTAACTCCAGTTAGGTGGCGAGCAGAATCACTGTACCCCGATTTTTCAAATCGGGGTACAAATTGCCTTACAACCTCGCCCCCCGATGCGTTGATTTGCTGTCTGGCCCATCGGTTATTCCCGCCATTGCCCATTCGGCCAACTCGTCGCGATGGGTGTGCAGCTTTTCGCAGGCATCTGCTACTGCCTGTAGCGCGGCTGGCTCGGCAAGCAGATGAACATGGCTTAGTAAAACTGATTCCGATTCGTAGGCGCGCTGCGCCACGGGCGTTGTAAACCGGGTTGGATCAATGGCCTGCCAATATTCTTCATTGATGTGGTAACGCCGCTTGGTATGCGGCTGATAGAGGGGGGAATGATTTAGGGGTTCGTAGATACCACCCACATTTGTGTTAAGTTCGGCAGCGAGGGCGCGTCGGAATGCGCTGACCGGCACTTCATTAAAAGCCTCGGCATCATAGCGAAAGGCGTACATGTAGACGCCCTGGCGCGTGACCTGCGGACGGCGTAACATGGGGGTCAGCCCTTTGACGCCACCCAGTTGCTCGTTGAGAAAGGTTAGATTGGCTTCACGCTGCTCGATCTGCGCTGGCAAGCGCTCAAATTGCGCGAATAAGACGGCCGATTGCCATTCACTGATCCGATAATTGCCGCTCTGCACCGGCTCCCAGACCGCCGGATCGGCGCCAGGCCGCATGCGACCACAGTTGCGCAAGGAATAGAGACGTTCAAAAAGGCGATCATCGTTGGTGGTAACAAAGCCACCTTCGCCCGCGTTCAGGCTTTTGGAGCTTTGAAAACTGAAACAACCAATATCGCCAATCGAGCCGGCGCCACGGTCACGCCAAAGCGAACCGTGGCTGTGCGCGCAATCCTCGATTACAAAGAGGTTGTGTTGGCGGGCCAGTTCCATGATGCGATCCATATCCGCCATGCTATTGTACAGATGCACGGGAATAATGGCGCGCGTGCGGGGTGTAATGGCGGCCGCAACTTTGGCGGGATCCATGCAATAGGTCTCTGGCTCAATATCAACCATAATCGGGATGGCATTGACATCCAGACAGGCAGCGGCAGTGGCTTGCCAAGTGTTTACTGGCACGATTACTTCATCACCATAGCCGACATCCAGCGCTTCCAAGGCTAATTGCAGGGCAATTGTGCCATTGGCAACGGCAAGACCGTGACGTGCCGTTTGTAATGTGCAAAAGGCTGTTTGAAATTCTGCCTCCACCGGCCCGTCGTAGGCCCAGCGACCACTTTCGAGCACTTGCAGCAGAAGTTGCGCTTCGCGTTCCCCATAAATCGGCCACTTTGGCCACGCTTGTGACCACAGCGCCGATCCACCATTGACGGCCAATTGTTGCATAACCCCACTCCCAGCTTTGATCACGGTTGAAAACAAGGGGGGTATAAACAGTATAATCTTATATGTTCAACTCGTCAACTCGTTTTAAAACATCCCCAGGGGCGGCTCAAAAATCGTATCGCGGATAGACAGAAGACACAGATTGAGAGCAGCGTGGCCACCATGTACGTCTTCTGCCTAACTGCGGTTCTACCTGGTTAGTGCAACTTCTGAAAAGCTGGCGTTAACCTGGCCGGTAAACCAAATAGCCACGCCGCAGCCATTTCCGCCGCACAGCGACTGCATACCCACGGGCTGCCATTAGGCGAGCGCTGGCCATAAACCATTGGCGTGGGCCCCACGCCTGCAATGGCGCAGTCGCCAACGCGGCCTGCTTCCAGGCTTGAAAAAAATCGTAGATCGGTTCACCTAGTACAACGCGATGAATGTAATTTTTGGGCAAGACAGCTTGGAAAGCGGCAGGGTCAAAACCAGCGCGAAAATTCGTACTAAAGACCAACCCCTCACTTTGCAGCGGTGCATCAACTCCCCCGTGGGCGGGTTTGCGTAGCAGATTTGCCACCCAGAGCCGCCCCGTTGGGTCCGATGTACCTTCGATCAACAAACCGCCGGGCAAAAGATAGCTGCCCAGCCGCGCATAGGCATCGGCCACGGCGCTTTCGTCATATTGGCGCAAGACATTGAAGGCGCGGATCAAACGCACTGTTTCCAGTGCACCGTTGGGCTGGCGTTGCAAGGGCAGATTAAAGCCGCCCCAGCGGAAGGCGGTCTGTGCATCGGCAAAAGGTAACGCGGCATTGACGCGCGCACGGTCAATCTCGACACCCAAGACCGGTAGGTGAGCATTTACCCGGCGCAGCCGAGCAGCACTTTGCAGCGTGGTGATCGGCTCTGCGCCAAAGCCGACATCGACAAACAATGCCTCGGCAAAATTGCCATCTTCCCGGCGCAGCAGAGCAGCGTCGAAGAGCAACACAAAACTATCGACGCGGCGCAGACGATTGGGTGCAGTTTTGCCCCGTGTCGGTTGGCCAGCAGGTCGTTTTAGAATGATACGCGTTGATAGCGTTTTGGTAGACAATGAGCGAGCCATCGCTTGATTATGGCTGAACTTTCTGTAACGACAAAATTAATACGCGCACCTGTGCGACGTGTGAAAATTAGTAAAAGCAGATAACAGAGCATCAGTCCGGAGCAAATAACGCAGGGAGACAATAGTAACCCAGTTATTCGTGCTTACTAATCAAAAACACCCTACTTTAATTTATAGACATTCAAATAATAGAAAAAAGCACAACCTGTGGTAAAGTAACTACAGGTTAAAATCACCTTACAACTGAGTATTACTTAGCGCCATCGCCATCGATCATGGCTTGGTAGAGGGTGAGTTGCCGGGTTTTACGTCCTCCCGACATATTCAAAAAGGAAAAATAAATATAATATGAAGCTTGATGCGCAAATTAGTAATGAATCGGAGATGGGAATCGAAGCAGAGTTGAGCAAATCGATCTGGACGAAATTGGTTGCTCAATACCAGCAACCAGATGTACGTACGAGTGTTTGGCAAGTGATCAATTCGTTTGGCCCCTTTTTCATCACCTGGGTTCTGATGGTGCTGACCCTACGTTACAGCTACTTGTTGACGTTGGCCTTAGCCTTTCCAGCGGCAGGTTTCTTAGTCCGCATTTTCATCATTCAGCATGATTGCGGCCATGGCTCCTTCCTAAAATCTCGACAGGCGAGTGATTGGATTGGTAATGTTTGTGGGATTTTGACCTTGACCCCCTACCGCTTCTGGCGCAAAAGCCATTCCTTGCACCATGCCAGCGCCAGCAACTTGGAAGAACGGGGCATCGGCGATGTCTACACCATGACCGTCAACGAGTATATAAATGCTTCCTCATGGGGAAAGCTGAAGTATCGCGTTTACCGCCACCCAGCCTTTCTATTTGGCTTGGTGCCAAGCCTGCTTTTTATTGTGCTCAATCGCTTCCCCTACGCTGCATCCAAAGCTTGGAAAAAAGAAGATCGCAACAGCGTCCACTGGACGAATTTGACCATTGCCGTTGTTGCCCTTGTGCTCAGTTACCTGATCGGCTGGCGCGAATTTTTGATGATTCAGTTGCCAATCACGATCATTTCGGCCAGTGTAGGCACCTTCCTTTTCTACGCCCAACATCAGTTCGAAGATACCTATTGGGCCAACAAATCTGAATGGGATTACACCCTGGCTGCGATGCAAGGTAGTTCCTATTACAAGCTGCCCAAAGTATTACAATGGTTTACCGGCAATATTGGCTTCCACCACATTCACCATCTCAGCCCTCGTATTCCTAACTACCGGCTGGAACAGTGTCACAAAGAAAATCCTCAATTTCAGCGCGTAGTTGTCTTAACCTTCTGGACTAGTCTCAAAACCACGGTCTTAACCCTGTGGGATGAAGAGCAAAAGAAACTAGTCCGGTTTAGCGACCTCAGCGGTTTACGCCAGAATAGCGCGCCCTCTGTTTCGTAAAGCACAGAGCAATCAATGGTGAGTGGGAAATAGTAAGTAGTAAGTAAAAGCATTATTTACCACTTACCATTTCCCCCACTGCTCACAACAATAAACGCGCCTTCAACGCCAAATAGCGGTTGATCACGGCCATACTCAATTCGTCGGCGGCTACGTCTAGCGTTAGCACACCTTGTTGTTGCAGACGCTCCAAGAGTAAGCGTCGCTCATCTAGCATCTGTTCCGCCACGGTGCGCTGATAGAGTGAAGTGCTGTCGATGACTGGTTGGTTGGCCAGACGCTGTACAGTTGGGTCGCGCACAGTCACGAGCAACGGCAGGTGGCGGCTGCGCAACCGGCTCATTTGTGCCACCAACGTCTCTGTGCTGATGCTGCCAGTCAAATCGGTAAAGACGAGCACAAGGCTGCGTTTGCTCTGTTTAGCCGCAAAATAGCCGAACGCGACTTGATAGTCTGGCTCGACAGGTTGCCCTTCAACGGCATAAAGTTGCTCCAACATCCGGTGAAATTGGCCTTTACCGCCACGTGGCGCCAACCACGTCTGCACAGTGTCGGAAAAAACCAATAAACCTAACTTATCACCTTTTTGCGCAGCCACAAATGCCAACAAAAGTACAGCGTTGATGGCATAGTCCAGTTTAGCAACATCGCCGACCGGGCTACGCATCATGCGCCCCACATCTAAGAGCGCAATAATATTTTGACTGCGCTCTGTCTCATATTCGACGCTAATCGGTTTGTTGCGGCGGGCAGTCGCTTTCCAGTTGATGCGCCGGTACTCGTCATCGGGCAGATAGTCGCGCAGCCGTTCAAACTCGGCGCCACTGCCTAACACGCGTGTCGTGCGCAATCCAAGTTCCCAAAGGCGGTTCTTGCGCAGTAACAGATCGTATTTTTTTACATCCACCAGGTTAGGATAGACTTTTACTGGTTCAGTGGCTGGAAAGCACGCTTGGCAACGAAGCAGACCCAATATAGATTCCCAGCGCAGATGCAAATTACCAAAGCGATAGTCGCCACGTCGTGGTGGGCGCACTTGATAGATAAATTGCTGCACTTGACCAGGTATTACCCGGCCCGTGAGGATCTGCTCCGCGGGCGCCAGTGCAAAGATGAGGGGTGGTTCATCGCGCAACCAGACCTGCAGCGGACGCGCCCCCTGACGCAAAAGCACGCTAATCTGAATCCGATTCTGCGTGGCGAGCGACAGCCGGTCATCATGGCGACGGGCTAATGTCCATGCCGCCGCGCGCGGTGTCAAACGCCAATCAGCCAGCAAGAGCGCGATGACGATCACAAGCCAGACCAGCGCTAACCAACCCCAAAATGGGGCATAGAAGGTAGCCCCTAACAAAGGGACAGTTAAAAGAAGCAGGCCTAAGGCCCGCACAGTCAATTGCATAGATGGTTACTTTGTGATTTTAGATAAATTTGTAAAACGAAGCATAGAATACCGTTAACGAATCCCACTATCACCTTACCCTTTAATTAAGTACACTTTACGTCTAATTCAACTATACACGCTTTCTACTTTTTATGATAAAATAGCCCTAACCAGTATAAAATCAAGCAGTAACAAAAAATCGAATTCATTAGTCATTGCACCACCCATTGATAGTCTTATGCTTATCACAAACTCAGCACCAGTTTTACCGCGTGTCCTTATTGTTGACGACGAACGCATGGCCCGTGAAACATTAGAAGCGCTATTGTTTCGCGAAGGGTATGAATTGCTCTTTGCCTCTAGCGGAATCGATGCCCTGCAACGGGTAAAAGATCTCGCACCGGATGTTATTTTACTCGATGTCATGATGCCAAACATGAATGGCTTTGAGGCATGTAAATACCTACGCAAGATACCGGAATGTCACCACATTCCCATTATCTTGGTTACAGCATTGGATGGACCAGACGCGTTGTCACGCGGCATTGACGCTGGCGCCGATGAGTTTATTTCGAAGCCAGTCAACAGCTTGGAATTGAAGGCGCGTGTCCGCTCTATGTTGCGGATTAAGCGACAATACGACGAGTTGGAACGAACATTGTATTTGCGCGAATTGCTGTCGAATATGATTGTCCATGATATGCGCAATCCACTGGCCGCCATTTTGCTCTCCATCCAGATCCTAAAACGGCGCGGTACGATCACCCCAGATCAAGTGAAATATTTTGAGCTGATCCAATCTGAAGCGCAACAGTTGAATACCTTTCTGGATGATATCTTAATGCTGGCGAAAATGGAAAATGGGAAATTACTTTTGACCTGCGTCACATTGGATATGGTCAACTTGATTGGTGAATTAGAGAAGAAGTATGCATCAATCGCAGCTTCACAGAACGTAAAATTTGTCATCAACCATGCGACCAACCAGGTTGTTCCAGTACTAGTGGACGCCAACCTCTTTCAGCACGTGTTGGATAATCTGCTTTCCAACGCATTTAAGTTTTCTGAAGCGAATGATACGGTTCGCGTTCAGGTTGATTACCCGCGCCGTGCAGACACGCAGACAGACCTGCCAACCTTGCGCATTCGTGTCTATGATGAAGGGCCGGGCATCCCACCTGAAGATCTGGAACGGATTTTTGATAAATACGAAGTAGTCGATATGCACAAAACAGGCAAAATTCAACTAGGCCTGGGCCTTGCCTTTTGCAAAATGGTAATCGAAGCCCACGGTGGCAAAATTTATGCCAGTAACAATGCAGATAAGGGCGCAGTGTTGACGATCGAGGTATAGAAACTTAAGTAGAATTTATCCGCAGGAAAAGGCGGAGAGAACAAACAACAAAAAACAGGTAGACAAGTGATATGCTAGTTGCTTGTCTACCTGTTCTGCTTGCGGATAAGGTTTGACGACTCATATCTACGCTAATTGTTGCGCTGCAAAGCTCACCTAAGCAATCGCATCTTTTTCGCCGTCCATTTCCAGCATTTCGCCCGTCACGGTGTAGATAATGCGTTCACAAATATTGGTAACGCGATCCGCGGCCCGCTCCAGGTTGTGCGAAGCCCAGGAAAGATAGTTGGCGTGGTCAATGTTGTTGCGATTGGCGATCATAATATCGATCAATTCACGATTGATGATATTGTAAAGCGCATCGACCTCATCATCCTGGTTGGGGATGGTACGCGCGGCGTTTACATCTTGTTTAATAAAAGCATCTAGCGCGGCGCGTAACATCTCTACGACTTTATCACACATTTGGGGGATGTGAATCAAGGGCTTAATGGGCTGCTGCCGGCCAATATAGAGTGTAATGCGCCCAATCCCTTTGGCATAATCACCCATGCGTTCTAATTCACCGGCAATTTCTAGCACTGAAGCCAATAGCCGAATATCACGCGCCATCGGCTGCTGGGTCGCAATCAGGGCAAGACAATTTTCCTCGATCTTGAATCGCCTGGCATTAACTTCGCGATCACCGCTAATTACTTGGTGTGCCAGGTCCAGATTTTGTGTTTTCAATGCATCAGTTGAATCATGCAATGCCTGGGTAACCATGCTGCCCATAATTAATAATTCGTCTTGAAGATTCTGCAATTCTCGCACATAGTGTCCACGCATTGTGATTGCCTCATTTCTTGCAAATGCTATTGACTTATTATAAGTTCAACGTTAACGCTTATGGTTTTGAGGTAAGATAACACCCGAACGCGCATTTCGTCGCGCACCTGGCGAAAAAGCAGTAACTTTTCCTCAAGATGGCCTGTGGCACGGGCCGGGTCGACAAAGCCGATATGTCGTCCATCCATCCGACCTTTTCTTGTTCCGCCTTTCGCAAACTAGCAAGCACTGGCATACCAGATAAATGCGTTGCGAATTAAATTATACAGGAATAAGCACAATTTTGCATCTCTGAATTTTTATCCAAAGCGACCGGTGATATATTCCTCGGTGCGTTTATGTTTCGGATTGGTGAAAAGTTGTTTGGTCGGACCGAATTCTAGAAGATGGCCGGTGCGCTCCTCGTCCACCATAAAAAATGCGGTATAATTCGATACCCGTGCCGCTTGTTGCATATTGTGCGTCACAATAATGATGGTGTAATTTTTTGCCAACTCTTGCATCAAGTCTTCAATTTTGAGCGTGGCAATCGGGTCGAGCGCCGAGCAAGGCTCATCCATCAGAATGATCTCGGGGCGGGTAGCAATCGCACGCGCAATACACAGGCGCTGCTGCTGACCACCAGAAAGGCTATAGGCGCTCTGCTCTAGCTTATCTTTCACTTCATCCCACAGCGCGCCCTGGCGCAACGATTGCTCAACCAGATTGTCCATGTCGCCGCGAAAACCGTTGATGCGGGCGCCCCACGCGACATTCTCATAGATCGTTTTCGGAAATGGATTGGGTTTCTGAAAGACCATCCCAATCCGCCGCCGCACTTCCACGGGGTCCACATGCGGGGCGTAGATGTTGCGGTCATTGAACATCACTTCACCCTGGATGCGGGCAGATGAAATCAGATCATTCATGCGGTTAAAGCAGCGTAAAACTGTACTTTTCCCACAACCGGAAGGGCCAATCATCGACGTGATCTTGTGTGCCTCGATCCGCAGATTTACATCGCGCACAGCATGAAACGAACCGTAATAAATATTCAAGTCATTGGCAACGATGGCCGTTTTGCCATCATTGCTTATTTGCTCTGCTTTATCGGTAAAATAAGTTGCAACACCCATGTTGCTTTAATCTCCTATAATTACGACGAATGACGAAAGACCAACGACGAACGAGATGCGTTGGTCGAACTAGACGCGTTTTCCATACTGATTGCGTAGCAAGACAGCCGCTGCATTTAACGACAATAACATCACCATCAAGACAATGATCGCCGCCGCAGCAATGTTACGGAACTCATCCTGGGGGCGCGAAGCCCACTGGTAAATTTGCACCGGCAACGATGTAAATTTCGCAAAGGGGCCAGATGGATCGATAGAGACAAAGGTCGATGCGCCCACGACCACCAACGGCGCCGTCTCCCCAATCGCACGCGACATGGCAAGGATGTTGCCGGTGAGGATGCCAGGCAGCGCTGAGGGCAAAACATGCGCCCAAATTACCTGCCACTGGGTGGCGCCCAGGCCATAACCGGCTTCGCGCAGTGACTTGGGCACGGCGCGGATCGCTTCTTGCGCATTGATAATGATCAACGGTAAGACCAGCAGTGCCAGGGTCAAGCTGGCCGAAAGAATCGTGCGCCCGTTGGCGGTTGTCGAATCAACCACACCAAAGATCGCGCCGCTAGTTAATGGCTCGAGCAGGCGGACAAAGATCGCCAGCCCTAACATACCATAGATAATCGACGGCACCCCGGCCAGATTGTTGATATTGGTTTGAATCAGACGGTTGATCCCATTATCCTTTGCATATTCTTCCAGATAGATGGCCGCGCCGACGCCTATAGGTAAAGCGATCAGCAGCGTAATCAAAATTACCCACAGCGAACCAAAAATGGCCGAGCGGATACCGGCCCGTTCGGGGTTCGACGATTGCGGGGAAATCAGAAAATCCATCGAAACCCAACTGCGGAAGGTCAGTTCACCATTCGGAATGGTCGCAACAGTGGCTTCAATCTCCTGGCGTTTGAAAATTGAATCGCTCAACGTCCAGGTATCGACCGCCTCGCGTTCGATCACACGGTCTAGCACCAGTTCGTAGACATCCTCTTGGGTACGCTCGGCAAAAGGCATCTCACTTTCGAAACGCCGGATCAAACCCGCCGAGACATTCGCTTCAAGCAAAGTGATTAACGCTTCCTTGGGTAAATTTTGTAAATCCATGTCGTAGACAGTTTCGACAAAAAAGTCGAGCGTACCACTATCTGCGCCAGGGATAAAACGTTTGATCGGTTCAGCGGGCCAGGCCGAGTCAACATCGGCCCAAGTCTCGGCTGTGGTAAAAATAGCCTGCAATTGCTCGATCGTAATATTCTGCAAAAAGGAATTTTGCTGACTCGCTACAACAACTAAGGCGTCGGTCCCTACTCGCAACGCTAGCGGTTCGCGACCCACTTTGCGACAAGCATCGATCTCCGCACGGTTGATGGCTCGGCTGGCATTGACAATATCTATCTCCGCACCGCTGCAAAACTGGGCAAAGCCAGCCGATGTGCCAATATTATCAATCGCCAGCGCACCCGTATAGCCAGTATCGCGATAATCAGTTACAATCCGCTGCGTCAAAGGGTAGACGGTGGAGCTGCCGGCCACAGTGATATCACCAGAATTGTTACCAGCGTCCGTTGTATCGCCAACGGCTGTTTGCAATGCAGCCAATCCGGCCGCGATATTCTCGGCATCTGTGGGGAAATACCCAACTTCACTAACCGCGCCGTTGACGTTGGTTAGATAGTAATTGGCAAAGGCCGCCACCTGCGGTTTAGATTGCAAAATTTCGGCCGCGGTGTAAATAAACAGGGGGCGAGCCAATGGATAATTACCACTATCCAAGGCTTCGGCACTCGGCGCCACCCCATTAACCGAGAGCGTTTTCAAAGTATCCGTATGGTTCTGGTAATAGGCATAGCCAAAAAAGCCAATCGCATTCGGGTCGGCCAGCACGCCTTCTGCTAGTATGGTATCGTCTTCGCTAGAAACCAAGTTAGGGGCAGCCAACAATTGCGCTTCTTCCAGATCCAACATAATGGCATCGGGGTCAATTTTATCCTGGACCGCCACATAACCAAAGGCGCTATTGACGATATTATATAGCAGCGCAGTCAGGGAGATAATACCGATTAATAATGCGACCAAAAAAAGTGTGCGCCAAAGGATGCCATTCTGGCGCCGTGCCCCACTTTGCTTTTGCAGCAATTCGCCTTCCGGATAGCCTTCCACCAGCACAGATTGTGATTGAGTAGACTGTGACATTATTGATACTCCTCGCGGAAGCGGCGCACCAGCGCGCGGCTCAAAACATTAAGCCCCAGCGTCATGACAAAAAGCAGCAGACCGATGGCAAAAATGCTGCTGTAATCGATCGAATCGTAGCTCAAGTCACCGCCGCTGATGCGCACAATGTGACCAGTCATCGTTTCTGCCGACTGAAATGGGTTGAAGGTGAAGTTGGGACCAGCGCCAGAAGCCAGCGCCACGATCATCGTCTCGCCAATCGCACGCGAAATGGCGATGATAAAGGCGGCGGAAATACCAGAAAAGGCCGCGGGTAACACCACGCGCAAGGCTGTCTCTAGTTTGGTTGCACCCAGCCCAAAAGCGGCTTCGCGCAACGAACTTGGCACCGCGCGCAGCGAATCTTCACTCATCGAACTGACCAAGGGCAAGATCAAGATGCCCATCACAAGACCGGCGGAAGCCATGTTGTAAAATTGAACAATGTCTGCGCCAAAGATCGAGCGCAATAAGGGCGTCATAAAGGTGAGCGCAAAATAGCCGTAGACCACGGTCGGAATGCCGGCCAATACTTCCAAAATTGGCTTGAGGATGCTACGGGCGCGTTCGGAAGCGTACTCACTCAAATAAATGGCTACGCCCAAGCCAAGTGGCAGGGCAAAAGTCATGGCGATCAGCGTTGTCATCAAAGTGGCTGTCACCAAGGGCCAGATGCCAAATTGACCAATTGCTGGTTGCCAGGTGGTATTGCTAAAAAACTCAACAATATCGACTTCGGGGCTGCCAAAAAAGAGCCATGATTCACGCCCCAATACATAGACAATGGCAATGGTGGTAAGAATGGAGACGGCGCCACAAAAAAAGAGAAACCCCTGAATAATGGCTTCACCGCCACGGTAGCGCCGGCGCATGTCCTGGTTGCCCGGATCACCCGTGCCAACTTGTGACAGCGCCGGTTTGGCCAGCGCCGGCGCGGCCAGGCTTCCGCTATTTTGAACGGTACTTATATTTGTGCTTTGCATAGTCGTTGCCTCTTCTTGTGGTTCACTCACGATCAAGCTTCCTTTATGACCATCGGCGCAGGAAGGAGTAAATGATAAGTTGTAAGTGGTAAGTCGCAGGTACATTTCTACGACTTACCATTTACAACTTATCATTTAGGCTTATATTATAAGGGGAAATTACTGACCCATTGCCTCTGTCAAATGCTGCTTAGCCTCATTCAAGGCGGCATCACTGGCCGGGAAGTAACCCACATCGATAATCTCTTCATTGACATAGGTGAGGTAGAAGTTGATGAATGAACCCACCTGTGGCTTCTCTGTGATCACCGTCGCATCCGAATAAATAAAGAGTGGGCGAGCCAGGGGATACTCACCATTTTCAGCGGTCTCGGCGTTCGGCTCGATACCCTCAATCGACAAGACCTTGAGCGCATCGCCTGCTGCCTGGAAGAAAGCATAGCCAAAGTAACCGATGGCATTCACATCGCCTTCAACACCTTGGGCCAACACATTGTCATCTTCACTCAACTGCAAATTGGCCGCGCCCAAGATGGCTTCCTCACCCTTGTCAGCATCGACCGTGGGCGAAATGACATAGGTTGGGTTCATAACAGCTTCAACAAAATAGTCGAAGGTGCCGCTGTCGGTGCCAGGGCTAAAGCGCAAGATTGGCTCAGCCGGCCAGCTCGGGTCTACATCCGACCAGTTGGTGGCTTCATTGGAGAAGATCATCGCCAATTGCTCAAGTGTCACATCGGTGAGGAACTCGTTGGCCGGGTTGACGACAACGGCCAGCGCATCGGTACCAACGCGGAACTCGATCGGCGTGCGGTTAATCGCAGCGCAGCTTTCGATCTCCGAATCTTTAATCGCCCGGCTGGCATTGGCAATATCAGTTTCGCCGCTGACGCAGAAGCGCTCAAAGCCAGCACCTGAACCAATGCTGTCAATCGTGATATTGCCGGCGTAGCCTTCATCCGTAAAACGTTCGGCCATCGCTTCGGTCAATGGGAAGACCGTGGAGCTACCGGCGCTAATGATGTCGCCGGTTACTTCGAGCGGGTTTACTTCAGGCAGCATCACCATTTCACCACTCATTTCTTCGGTGCCGGTCATTTCTTCGGTGCCGGTCATTTCTTCGGTGCCGGTCATTTCTTCGGTGGCAGCCGTGGTTTCAGTGGTGGTCACCGCTTCGGTGACGGCTGGCGCTTCGGTAGCCGCGGGGGCGGCTGGTTCGGCTGGTGCGGGCGCGCAAGCCGCCACGACCAGAATCGAAAAGACGAGTAGCACGGACCAAATTATTCTACGCATATTTTTCAGCTCCTTCTTACAATTTCTGTTTATTTCGAATATACTGCAATCAATAGACTACCAACTGATCGACAATGCGTTGGTATTGTTCTCTCGATCCAGATCTCAGCCTGATATGTTGAGCGACACCAACAACATTGACCTTGCTTGGGGCAAGTAAACAAAGTATGCGGGAAATTGATTAATGAGCGTTTACAATCGCTTTAACAAAAAGACAACTTTATGTAAACGTATTGTTAAGACGCCAATGGGGCAGAAGAAAAAAGATATACAGGAGATGATGGCGAGGAAGCAAAGTGGTAGGTGATAGGTAAGTGGACACGGTGATCACATTGTTAATAGAGTCTAGGTGAACAGGTGATGCCTACCTGTTGACCATCTACTGCACTATGCCTGAATAGTAGGTAGGGAAAAGGAGAAGATGCTACCTTTGCCAGGCGTGCTGCGCACCCAGATTTGGCCACCGTGGGCTTGGACAATATGTTTCGCAATGGCTAGACCCAAGCCTGTGCCACCACTGGTGCGGGCGCGATCGACTTTGTAAAAACGCTCAAAAATACGCGGCAGATCTTCCGCAGAAATTCCAACGCCGCTATCTTTTACGGTAATAATCACCATATTGGGTTGCACATTGGCTTGGGCGGTTAATATGACAGAGCCGCCCGCTGGCGTAAACTTGATCGCATTATAGACCAGATTGGTAACGATCTGATGAATGCGATCAGCGTCGACCATGATATTGGGCAAATTGGGCGGCAGGTCAATGGCTAAGGTCAACTGCGCGCGTTCGGCTTGAGGGCGCAAGCGTTCGGCCGGTGGGGCAATAGCCTGCAAGACGGGAGTCGGACGCAACACCAGTGGAACTTTCCCCGATTCAATGCGCGAAAGCTCTAAGAGTTCCTGGACCATTTGCGTCAGGGCATCGACTTCTACTTCCATACGCTTCAAAAAGCGCTGGGCAGCCGGCGGATCATCGAGGGCGCCGTCGTTTAAAGTCTCGACTAGGGCGCGCATAGAGGCGAGCGGGGTACGCAATTCGTGCGAAATGTTGCTAATAAAGTTCTGACGCATTGTTTGCAATTGATGCAGGCGGGTCAAATCCTGGATCATGACCAGGTAGCCACGCCCACTATCGGCCGCGCCGCCCTTTTTGAGCAATGGGGTGACAACAATGCGCACAAAACGGTCACCATCTAATTCCAGGGTCGCCATTTCCTCTTGTGCGCTGGTCTGGCAACGCGTCCAAACCTCAACGATGCGATGATCGCGCACAACCTGCACAAAGGAACGATTGGGTTCGCTCTCGTGCGCAATTTGTAAAATTTGGGCGGCGGCAGGGTTAATCAAACGGACTTTGCCCTGCTTGTTGAGAATGAGCACACCATCCGACATGACAAAGAGCACAGTGTTGAGGCGGTCTTTTTCGCGACTACGTTTGATCATCTGCTTTTGTAATTTTGCTGCCATGCGGTTAAAGGTACGTGCCAATTGCCCCACTTCGCCGCTGCCAAACGAGAAAATCCGCGCGTTGAGGTCACCGCGTGCAATCCGTTCCGCCAACAAGGTAAGGTGATGTACTGTAGAAGCAGAGCGCTCAGCTTGAAAGACCAGCAGCCCAGCCATCAGTAATCCGCCCAGCAGCATGGTGCCAAACATGGCGTTGCGCATACCCCTGAAATCACTTTCCAACTGGCCGACGGGAAAAGCCCAGCGCAACAAACCAACCGGCTGCCCTTCTACTTGCACCGGTAGGACAACAAGCAGCGCACGCTCCTTTAGAATTGGCTCATAGGCAACACTGTTGGCAATGGCATCGGCACTCGCATCTTGAATCGCTTGCAGCGCCCGCCGTACTTCTGGCAGTTCGCTCATCACTTCAAATTGAGACGCATCAAAATGGGAATCTGCAATTACGCTGCCATCCAATCCCAGCGCCGTGATATGGGCCGCGGTTGGCGCAGACCAACGCTGGAGCAGATCGCTTAAGCTACTCCGATCTTGCTCCCAAATTGTGCGCATAGGTTCGCTTTGCGTGGCCGCATTGGCCTGGGCCGTCATCCGCGTATAGCTACTGGTGACATAGATCGCGCGGACTTGTTGCGATAGAAAGAAGAAGAGGATGGTCATCATCAACAAGACGACCACACCATAGGTAAAGGCTGTCCGCCAGTGAGGACGCAGCAAAAAAGGCGGCTTGGAAAGGGAGATTTTTTTCCAGAACGGTACGTTGGTGGGATAAACACTCATGCCGCGCCCCAATCGGATAATGCTTGCCTGATCTGGCCGGCAGATACTCGCATCAAGTTTAGCAAGCGAAGCACCAAGCCGCGCTTAAACAAGCTCAGTGCTTATACACCTGCATTATAGTTTAACTAAATTAACAATCCAGAATGATCATGTTAACGTTTTATTATTGCATTGAAAAAGAATGTTTAAACGCCATTCGGTGTTAGCCATCAAAGCGATAACCAATGCCACGTACGGTAACAATGCGCAGTGGGTTAGCCGGGTCGCTTTCAAGCTTTTCACGCAACCAACGCACATGCACATCTACCGTACGGCTGCCGCCGTCATAATCCCAGCCCCACACTCGCTCCAAAATCAGATCACGGCTGAGGACAATGCCCCGATTGCGGGCGAGGAAAAGCAGCAATTCAAATTCTTTGGGCTTTAGATGGCAGGCAGCCCCCTTGAGCAGTACCTCGCGCCGGCTCAGATCAATAATCAGGTCGTCAAAAGTCAGCCGTTCAACGGCAAATTCCGAAGCTGGAGGCTCTATACTTGCCGTGTTCATCTCCTCGCGCACCAGGCGCACTCGCCGCAAGAGTGCCTTGACGCGTGCCACCAGTTCGCGCATACTAAATGGTTTGGTCATATAATCATCGGCGCCGACTTCCAGACCCACGACTTTATCGACCTCTTCGGCACGCGCGGTTAGCATCAGGATCGGCGCACTCGTTTCCTGGCGCAAGATGCGGCAAACCTCAAATCCATCCAGATTGGGCAGCATCACATCCAGTACGACCAGATCTGGCTGTACTTGGCGCGCAATCTCCAATGCCTTAAGGCCATCCGAGGCAATACTGACATCATAGCCCTGACGGGTAAGGCTATATTCCAGTGTATCGACCAATGCCGGCTCATCCTCAACAACTAGAATTTTGAGATTCATGTCAGATTTAATTCCTTTGTTTGACGCAAACTAAAATGATGTAGATTGCTATGAGTATCCACACGAAAGCCAAAGTATGCAAGTCATGTGCGTTTCAGATCTCAGAAATAGTAACGCACCTGGCAGACATTAAATCGTAGCCGAGGGGAAAGGAGGAAACAAACAGTGGGTATTTTGACGGTGGATCAAGCGAAGGGGGTTGCTGGGCTGCTCCCCACTTGAAAGCGGGTCTAACACAAAAAACCAGTTAAAACCCGGTTAGAAGCGGTTGTCATTTCGCCCCTGGTGCGCGTTTTAGCGCTGTTCTTTGTCGTAAACTCTATTCATTCACCGGCAAATTGATCGTAAACCGGCTGCCGACGCCCAGTTGGCTGACAACCACTACTGTGCCACCATGCGCCTGGACAATGCTTTGGACGATGGCCAGCCCGAGCCCGCTGCCGGCACTGGTTGCGTGCTGGCCCCGGTGAAAGCGTTCAAAAATGTGCGCTAATTCATCATCCGCAATGCCAAGACCACTGTCGGCCACCCACAGTTGGACGTGTTCGACCTGTTGCACAATACCAACTTGAATTTGTCCACCAACAGGTATAAATTTGAGCGCGTTGTCAAGCAAGTTGATCAGCGCCATCTCAAGTTGGTTGCGGTCAAACCGCGCGAGTACCGGTGCGGCCAGCGGCTCGATTTGCAAATCAACACCTTTTTCATGGGCCATCGTCTGGAACGGCGCAGCCACAGCGCGCACCAGCTCGCCCAGCGCATAGTCGTTCAGCTCCAGTTCAACCAGACCACCGTCCAGCCGCGAGAGTTTTAACAAGTTTTGGGTAATGCGTTCCAGGCGGCTAATCTGCTCCGCGCCGGCGGCCAGAAATTCGTGTTGCGCCGCGGTGTCGTGGGCGGCGGAGCCTTGCAACAATTCGTTGAAGGTGCGCAGCGCGGTGATCGGGGTGCGCAATTCGTGGGAAGCATCGGCGACAAAACGGCGTAGAGCATCGCGCTCGGCCGCTAGCGCGGCAAAGCTTCGCTCCAGGGCGGTTGCCATGCCATTAAAGCGCGCAGCCAACAGGCCGATCTCATCCTGACCGTGGACGGGCACACGCGCCGATAAATCGCCGCTGTTCATGCGCTTGGCAGCGGCGGCTAATTCCTCCAGCGGTGCGGTCAGCCCGCGACTGATCACCAAGCCAACCGTTACGGCCAGCAGCGAAACCCCCAAAGTAGCCATCAAAAAGACACGCCGAATTGCCGCCAGCGCTTCAGCGACCATGTTTGGGGATCTACTCAATTCCACATAGCTTGATTCCATTACTTACTCAATCGTTAATCATACAGGGAGCCAGGAAAATCTTAAAGCCATTGTACATGATCGATAAAATTGAACAGAATAACACTATGTATCATATCAAACTTTACGTTCCTGGATTGAATTCTGTTATGGTATACTGGCTTGGGGAAGCTTCACCCAAAGCTTGTCCAAAGTGATTCGTACAAACTCGCTTTCATTTTACCTACCATAGGAGGATTGCAGATGAAGCAACATCTCGCCCTATCTAGATGGCCATTAATCATCGTCATGAGCGCCGGCTTGCTGGGGTTGCTACTTTTGACGACAACCTTATCTAGTAAATCTGTCTTTGCCGCGGCCAGCACAACCGATCTGCGCAACGTCGATGCCGCGCCGGTGGCCGCCGAAACCATCTATGTCGTGCGCCGCGGTGATACACTCTACTCGATTGCACGCCGCTTGGGCACAACGGTGGATGCCATCATGCGCCTAAATGGCCTCACCAATCCAAACGTGATCTATGTAGGCCAACGGCTGCGCATTCCCGACGGCGCCACCACGCCACCGCCGGTGACACCGACGCCAACCACACCACCGCCGATGACACCGACGCCTACACCAGCCGGCACTGATGTGTGGAGCCCACCTACTAGCCCAATTGAGCTCTTTTCACCCGTTGCCGCTGGCATTTATCACAGCCCGATTGAGATAATCGGCTTCTCGCAAACATTTGAAGGCAATGTTAACGTGCGGTTGACCGATGTTAACGGCAATGTGTTGGCCGAACGCAACACGATCGGCGGCTCGGTAGATGGCTTTGATTTCTTTCACACCTATATTCGTTTCACGGTGACCGATCCGATCGATGCTACGCTCGCAGTCTTTGACATTAGCGCCAATGATGGCAACGAGATCAGCAAGGTGGAGATTCCGCTTGTGTTAAGACCAGGTCAACGTGTGATCGATGTTAACACACCAGCAGTGGGAGCAGCGATCTGCAACCCAGTGGTTGTCAGCGGCTACTCGAATACCTTTGAGGCCAATGTAGTCGTTGATCTACGCCAACGCAACAATACAGTCATCGATCAGATCAGTGCGCAAGGTGGCAACCTGGGCATCTATGCGAACTTTACCGCTGCGATTGCTGATGCAGTCAGTGCGCCGCAGCCCCGCCTCGTCAGCGCCTACGAAGGCGACGCCGCCGGCTTTGGGCTGATTGATCAGACGGTAATTCCGGTGACCCTCTATCCGGCCAACAGTGGTCCTTGTCCGTAAAAGTGCTTTTGTAAACACGGATAGGGGAAACGCGGATGTTTGAAGTTTTATCCGTGTTTCCCTATCTGTGTTACAAATCTGACCCTTCATATGCTAACCCCAATCCTCACTTGGCTTGCCTTGGCAACCGGTTTAGTCCATATCGTCGCTGAATATTGGGGGCCGCGCTGGGCGGTCTATCTTTTCAAACCGCTGACTACCACACTGATCATCCTGATGGCGGGGCAGATTTCCCGA
>JBBRVA010000028.1:0-20779 GCA_038247295.1 Caldilineales bacterium
CCCCGCTGCTTTTGTCCCCCCCGCCCCGCGGGGGGGGGTGGGCCCGCCCTTGTTTTGTTTTTTTTTTTTTTTTGTGTGTGGGGGGGGGGGGGGTTGGGGTGTTTTTTTTATTTCCCCCACCCCCACCCCCCCCCACCCCCTCGACTCCCCTATCCTTAGAAACGACTATGTCTACTCTCACCATTTCCACCCAAACCTGGCCGCGTCTCGGCTTGCGCCGGCTGGCCCTGGCCGGACTGATCGCCGCCTTGATCGGCGCTTTTCTGCTCAGCCTGGCGATTGGCTCGGTCAATATTCCGCTGGACAACGTGGTACGTATCTTGCTTGGCGGCGTACCCGATCGCGCCACCTGGGCCGATATTGTCTTTAAGTTCCGCCTGCCCAAGGCGTTAACAGCCACCCTAGGCGGCGCCGCCCTGGCCGTGAGCGGCCTGCAAATGCAAACGCTCTTCCGCAACCCACTGGCAGATCCGTTTACGCTGGGCGTCAGTTCTGGGGCCAGTTTGGGCGTGGCGTTGGTGATCCTCAGCGTGGGCGCCACTGGTTCACTTTTGCTGGCTGGGTTGGGTATACTAGGTGATTTTGGCCTGGCTGCCGCCGCCGGTCTGGGCGCAGCGCTGGTCTTAAGCGCCGTTTTGCTGGTGGCACGCCGCGTGCAAAGCAGTGTCACCCTATTGATCCTAGGCTTGATGTTTGGCTATCTAACCAGCGCGTTGGTCAGTTTGTTAGTCTACTTCAGTCTACCGGATCGCATCCAATCATTCAGCCTTTGGTCGGCGGGCAGCTTTGGCGGCGTAACATGGAGCCAGTTGCGCGTCTTTCTGCCCACGGTTGTGCTTGGATTGGCAGTAGCCGGTTCGATCACCAAAGCGCTCAACGCCCTGCTGCTGGGCGAAACCTATGCACGTAGCCTGGGCGTCAACATTCGTCGCGCGCGCTTCTTGATCATTCTGAGTGCATCGCTGTTGGCCGGCACGGTGACCGCTTTCTGTGGCCCGATTGGTTTTCTAGGCGTGGCCGTGCCCCACCTGTGTCGCAATCTCTTCAACACCGCCGATCATCGCATCCTTTTGCCTACGAGCATGCTCCTCGGCGCGATTCTGGCCCTGCTCACCGACATTATTGCGCAAATGCCAGGCAACCAATTTGTCCTACCGCTCAACGTCATTACCTCGCTCTTCGGCGTACCGGTGATTGTGTGGGTGATCTTGCGGCAGCGGAAAGGAGCTTAATAAGTAATAGGTAATAAGTAACAAGTAATTGTGAATGGGCCGCAGAGCCACTTGGTCGCATCGAAGCAAGCTTGGCAGTAGACAAAGTCATTAATCATTACTTGTTACTTATTACCTATTACTTATTTTTTTATGAATCATCTCACCACTCACGATCTCGCCATTGGCTATACCGCGCGCCACCAGCCGAAGACCGTGGCGGCCGGCATCAACGTAACTTTGCGGCCGGGCGAACTGGTTGCGCTGATCGGCCCGAACGGCGCGGGCAAGTCGACCCTGATGCGGACGTTGGCAGGGATGCAAAAACCGTTACGCGGGCAAGTATGTTTGGGGAAAGATGATTTACACCGCTTGCCGCCCGATCAATTAGCAAAGCGCCTGGCCATCGTCCTAACCGAACGGGTCGATGTGGGCAACCTGTCGGCCTATGCCTTGGTCGGGTTGGGGCGTCACCCGTATACCGATTGGCGGGGAACGTTGACCGCCAACGACGAAGCGATTGTCCGTTGGGCGCTGACCGCCGTCGGGGCAAGCGAATTGGCGGCGCGACCGCTGGACGAATTGAGTGACGGCGAACGCCAGAAAGTGATGATTGCGCGCGCCCTGGCGCAAGAACCCCAGGTGCTCATTCTTGATGAACCGACCGCCTTTTTGGATCTGCCGCGGCGCGTGGAATTGATGCGCCTCCTCGCCAACCTGGCCTATACCACCAAGCGTGCGATCTTGCTCTCCACCCACGATCTGGAGTTGGCGCTGCGGGTGGCGGACCGGCTCTGGCTTTTGCCCACCGGCGGCCCGCTGCTGGATGGCATGCCCGAAGAATTAGCGCTCAACGGTACACTGGCGGCGGCTTTTGCGAGCGAAGGGGTGGAATTCGACAGCGCGGCGGGCACCTTCAAACTGCATCGCCACCCGTGTGGACCGATTGTGCTGCACGGTGATGGTCTCCTGGCCCAGTGGACTGCGCGTGCCTTGGAGCGGATTGGCTATCAGGTAGTTGACCACGATGACCCTGCTCCGCTGCGGGTTGTCGTCGACGCCAACCGTTGGCGCGTCAAAAACGGTTCACGATTGGCGGAATATAGCTCACTCGCAGCATTAATCGAGGCAGTCAAACAGCCGCCAGTGGACGAAACTGCGAAACCAGAATAATTAAGTCTGTTGCATAAAGCGTTCAAACCAATTGACCAATCTTTAGGAGCTTCCATGCGTATCGCTTCTTTACTACCTTCCGCAACCGAAATTGTCTGTGCACTTGGCCTGGCCGACCACCTGGTGGGCGTCTCGCACGAGTGCGACTACCCGGCTGATGTTGTAAACGATTTGCCGCGCATCACTCGTTCGGCTATCCCACACGGTTTAAGCAGCGCGCAGATCGACAGCGTTGTTTCAGAACGGATGCAACGGGGGGAAAGCCTCTATCTGGTCGAAGAAGATTTGCTGGCTGAATTAAAACCGGATCTATTGATCACGCAGGAACTGTGTGATGTTTGCGCCGTGGCCTATGACGATGTCTGTCGGATCTCCGCCCGTCTGCCGGGCAATCCGCGCGTGCTCTCACTAACTCCACCCGATTTGATGGGCATTTTTAAGGATGTCCAAACCGTTGCCAAAGCAACTGGAACCACTGCGCGCGGCAATCAGATAATGGCCGACCTGGGCGTCCGTCTCGATCAGATTGCGTTGCATGTGGCTGATCAGCCTCGCCCACGTGTCTTTGCTCTGGAATGGCTTGATCCGCCCTTTGCGGCCGGCCATTGGGTGCCGGAGATGATCGCCCTGGCCGGTGGTGAAGAGGTGCTGGGCCGCCGTGGCGAAAAGTCTTTTCGCGTCACCTGGGCGCAGATCGTTGCCGCTCAACCCGACGTGATCCTGCTGATTCCGTGTGGTTATAGCGCCGAGGCTGCACAGCACGAGTGGGACGCATTGCCCAAGCCGGCGCATTGGGACCAAATTCCTGCCGCACAGATGGGGCGGGTCTACGCACTGGACGCCAACAGTTATTGCTCGCGCCCATCACCGCGTGTAGTGGATGGTATCGAACAGCTTGCTCGCTTGTTGCATCGCGTGCCAGCGTTCGCGTGATGAAACAGACCTACGGTTTACACCGCATCATCGCCCTGGAGCCCAGCATCGCCGCCACCCTGATCGCACTCGGCCAACAGACGAAATTGGTGGCCGTCAGCGAACATTGTCAACACTTACCGGCAGTTGCCAGCCTGCCACGTCTGCCTTCCACCTGGTCAATTCGTGTCGATGCAATCACACCGCTACGGCCTGATCTGGTCATTGCGTCGGCGCCGTTTCAGGCAGAAAGTGTGGCGGCCTTATTGCAGGCCCAGGTAGATGTGCTTTGTCTTGCGCCCACCTGTTTGGCCGATGTCTACCGCCACATTGCGCTATTGGGCAAGCTTACCGACGCCGCTCTGGCTGCCGACAATTTGATCGACAAGATGCAGACTGACCTGGCAACGCTGCAACAAACCGTAGCCGGACGCCCGCGCCCGCGCGTCTATGTGGAGATGTGGCCGAAACCAGCGATGAATAGCATGACCTGGGTGGCAGAATTAGTCGAAGTGGCTGGTGGTGAATTTGTTCCGCTGCCGCCGGGGCGCACCGTGATGCTTGAGGAGCTACAGATGGCGGACCCCCAAGTGATAGTCGTCGCTTGGGCCGGCGTGCCTACCCCCAACCTGGCGCAGGTGTACCGGCGCGCTGGCTGGCAAGCGATAGGGGCGATCCGCACCGGCAACGTCTTTGCTGTCGATGAAATGTTGCTCAATGCGCCTGGCCCGAATCTCGTGCAGGGGGCCTGGCAACTGGCCGCCGCGCTCCACGGCATCAGCCGAGGAAAGGAAAAACCATGAAGCGCCTGATCATCGCTGCTCCCCAAAGCGGCAGTGGGAAGACGACTGTCGCTGCTGGGTTGATGGCAGCCTTAACTGCACATGGCCTGCGCGTTGCGCCTTTCAAAGTCGGGCCAGATTATATCGACCCCACGTATCACCGCCTGGCCGCGCAGCAACCCAGCCACAACTTGGACCCGTGGCTGCTGCCGCCCGACCGGGTTATGGCTAGTTTCGGGCAACGCACCCAGGGGGCTGATATTGCCATTATCGAAGGCATGATGGGCTTGTTCGACGGTCTCTCTGGGGCAGATGACAGCGGTAGTGCCGCCCACATTGCCCGCCTGTTGGGCGCACCCGTCTTGTTGGTCGTGGATGTGAACGCAATGGCCCGTAGCGCCGCCGCCATCATACGCGGTTTTCGCGACTTTGATCCGCGCGTGCGTATTGCCGGCGTTGTCCTCAACCGGGTGGGCGGGGCGGGCCACGCGAAGATGGTGCAGGAGGCAATTGAAAGCGAAACTGGCGTGCCTGTGGTTGGCTATCTGGCACAAGACGATGCATTCCATCTGCCCGAACGCCACTTAGGGCTGATTCCCACCGCCGAGCCGGGCAGTTGGCAGGCTTGGGTGAAACAGGTCCAGGCAGGCGTCCAACGGACATTTAATTTGGCAACCGTGGTAGAGATCGCCGCCAGTGCCGGACCGTTGCGATCCACCCCCGCCGCCGATCTGTTCACCCGTCAGCAGACGCTGCCCAGGGCCAAAATAGCCGTCGCCGATGATGCGGCTTTCAACTTTATCTACGCCGACAATCTGGACTTGTTACAAGCGGCAGGCGCCGAAATTGTACGCTTTAGCCCCCTGCACGCGGTCACGCTGCCCGCTGGGGTTGGGGCAATTTACCTGTGCGGCGGCTTTCCTGAACTCTATGCTGCGCAATTGGCCGCCAATCATGCTTTGTTAGCCGACTTACGGCGGGCACAGGCGTTGAGCATCCCTATCTACGCCGAGTGTGGCGGTTTAATGCTCTTGACCGAAGCAATTATTGACCACGCTGGTGTTCAACACCGCATGGCTGGCTTGTTGCCCGGACGTTCGGTGATGACGCCACATCTGACCATTGGCTATCGCACAGTACGCACCTTGCACGACAGTTGGCTCTGGCGTAAAGACGAAGTGATGCGGGGGCACGAATTTCACTATTCCATCTGGCAAGATCGACCAGTCACGACCCCGTATGCCTATCATCTACAAGCCGATGCCTATCACCCGGCCCAGTTGGAAGGCGCTTGTGTGGGTAACGTTTTTGCCTCGTACACACATCTGCACTTCTTGGCACAACCGGAACTAGCCGAGCGCTTTGTGATCGCCGCCAGCCGCAGCACGCCCTGGACCAGTGGGGGAGCCTCATGAAAAAGCGGCCGATCATGATCATGGGTTGCACCAGTGACGCCGGAAAATCATTCCTGGTCACGGCGCTCTGTCGCCATTTTGCCAACCAGGGTTTGCGTGTGGCTCCTTTTAAGGCACAGAATATGAGCAACAACGCGGCGGTGACGCCGGACGGGCTGGAGATCGGGCGCGCCCAATATCTGCAAGCACTGGCGGCGCGCGTTGTCCCTCAGGCGCGCCTGAACCCCGTGTTGCTCAAGCCTAGCGCCGAAACCTATAGCCAGGTAGTTGTGCTGGGCAAATTTGATCCAGAGATTAGCGCGTTGCCCTGGCTGGAACGCCGGCATCGCCTTTGGCCGATCGTGTGCGAAGCCTTGCACAGCCTGCTGGCCGAGTACGACCAGGTGATTATCGAAGGTGCAGGCAGTCCCGCCGAAGTCAATCTACGCGGGAGCGATATTGTCAACATGAGCGTGGCCCTAGAAGCGGACGCCGATGTCTACCTGGTTTCCGATATTGATCGCGGCGGCTCCTTTGCCCATCTGCTCGGCACATGGATGTGTCTGGCGCCTGCCGAACAGGCGTTGATCAAAGGCTTTGTCTTGAATCGCTTCCGCGGCGATCCAGCCCTGTTGGGCAATGCGATGGATTGGCTGCAAGCGCGCACCGGCGTGCCCACGGTGGCAATCGTGCCAATGATTCAGCATGCGCTCCCGGAAGAGGATGCGTTTCATCACCGGGCCGAAGCCAGCGCCGGTCGCATCAATATTGCGCTCTTGCTTTACCCATACGCCAGCAATCTAGATGAGTTCGACCCACTGATCTATGCGCCAGGGGTCAACGTGGTGCCGATCCGAACCTTCGCCCGCCTGGATGATTTTCAGGCCGTGATCTTGCCGGGCAGTAAAAATACAGTGGCGAGTTTGCGCCATCTCCGTCAAACCGGGCTGGCCGACGAAGTGGCCAGGGTGGCCGCCACCGGCAAGCTCATTTTGGGCATTTGCGGCGGTATGCAACTGCTCGGCCACCAGATCCATGATCCCCACGGGCTGGAAAGTGGCGATAGCGCCGGCTTGGGCTTGCTGGATCTGACGACAACGCTGGAGCCGTATAAAATTACACGCCAGAGTGAGACGCAATGGTTAGCGGGGGGAATCGTGCGCGGCTATGAAATTCATCATGGTCAAACCCAAGCTGGGCCGCAAGTTCAGGCGCACCTGGCCGCCGAATTGGGCTGGCAACAGGCAAATATCTATGGCGTCTATCTGCACGGCTTGCTGGAGAACACGGCCTATCGCCAATGGTTTCTCGATCAACTGGGCTGGCGCGGCGTGGCCGAAGATTGGGCGGCGCGCCTGGATGCCGAGATCGAACGCGCCGCAACGTTAATCACGAATTCAAAATGGCAATTTATCGAGACTCATCTGTGAAACGTGGGCAGACACATTATTTTGCCCACGTTCGGCTGATGAGCATTACAGAGGAGACAAGGGTATGCCCCGACTGACAAAAATCTATACCAAAACTGGCGATGCCGGCACCACGGCCCTGGGCGGGGGTCAACGTGTGCCCAAAGATGCCTTGCGTGTTCAGGTCTACGGCACAGTGGATGAGTTGAATTCGCAGATCGGGGTAGCGCTGGCCTATGGGCTATGCGACCGGCTGCAAAACTTTTTGCCCCAAGTTCAGAATGAACTCTTTGATCTGGGCTCGGATCTTTGCTTTCTGGAAGCGGATAAGCAAAAATACAAGCTGCCGCAGATCGAAGATCGACACGTCCAGAAACTAGAAGCGCTGATCGACGAGATCAATGAAGTGGTGGGCACCTTGCAGAACTTTATCCTGCCGGGCGGCGCGCCCGGTTCGGCCCATCTACATGTGGCGCGCACCGTCTGCCGGCGTGCCGAACGCGAAGCAACCACGTTGGCGCGCGAGGAAGGTGTGAGGGCCAATGTGCTCGTCTATCTCAATCGCCTTTCCGACGCCCTCTTTGTGATGGCCCGCTATGAAAATCATGAACGTGGCGTGGCAGAACCGCTCTGGCAGCCGGGCGCGTAGGCAGTTAGGTGATTGGGATACTGGATATTGGATAATTCTATCTGCTATCCAATATCCAGTATCCAGTATCCAATATCGATTATCATGCATCCATTCGATCGACTAAATAATCTCCCCTTCCGCATTGGCACCACTTCCTACATCATACCGGATGACTTGCTGCCCAATGCGCGTTTTCTGGTGGACAAGGTGCAGGACATGCAATTGGTCCTGTTCGACGTGGCCGATGGCCCTAACAATCTACCGGACGCGGCAACGGTGGCCACCTTGGCTGATCTAGCGGCGCAACACAATTTCACCTACACCGTCCACTTGATCAGCGATCTGCGTTGGGATGCAGGGGCAGCCACTCAGCCGGCGCTCGATCAGGCGCGCCAGGTGATCAAGTTGACACAGGCACTTCACCCCTGGGCCTATCTGCTCCATCTGGACGGCAAAGCGGTGCGCGCCCTGGAAACCGCACCGGCTACCCTCGCTGAGTGGCAAACTGACTGTGTGCGGGCGCTGGAGCGAGTAAGCGCGTGGGTGGATGATCCGGCTTGCCTGGCGGTGGAAAATCTGGAAGGCTATCCGCCCGACTTTGTGCAACCAGTAGTTATGCGGACGCGGGTGAGCCGATGTGTCGACATTGGTCACCTTTGGCTAGACGGGTATGATCCGCTGCCTTATCTGGCGACAGCGCTGCCGCGCACGCGCGTTGTTCATCTACATGGGCTGGCCGAGCGCGATCACAATTCATTGGCGCATATGGAGCCAAGCCAGCTAGACCCCGTGGTCGAATTGCTCTTACACACGCCATATCGAGGCGTGTTAACCTTGGAAGTGTTCGGCGAAGCAGATTTTGCATCGTCAATGGCCGCGCTGGCCGACAGTGTGGCGAGGGTGCGCACCACCGAACGCTAGCTACATTTTCAACGTTATTATCACATGCAACAACAGTTACACAGAGAACGTCGCTGCGCTTATAGAGCAGGCACAGAGTACACAGAGCAAGGCCACGCAAATTTCAAAGCTCATTTGCGAACCGCAAAGAACACAAAGAGCGCAAAGAATTACACTCAACACCTTGGCACGCTTTGCACCTTCTCAGTAAACTTGGCTTTTTTGCAATAGATGAGCAAGGAATGGTTTATGCACCGATCTGGTTTACGTTATGCTTGGCTCATTTTCAGCGCCGGCTGGTTGTTGACCGCCTGTCGACCGATTACCGCATCGACAGCCGTCCCCATTTCGCCCAACGCGCTGGCGTCGATCCCCGTGGTGGCGGCGACGGTGGAAACAGCTAATGTAATCAATACCGAAGAGCCGATCCCGGCTGATGCGCGACCGGGTGATGCTGACGATCCCGCGATCTGGGTACACCCGACCGACTCGGCGCAGAGCCTGGTGATTGGGGCATTGAAAGAAGGCGGATTGGATGTGTACGATTTAGAAGGCCAGCGCGTGCAGGCAATTCAGCCGGCGGGGGTGCGCTATAATAATGTTGATGTCGAGTATAACTTCCGCCTGGATGGCAACCTGGTCGATCTGGCAGTAACGACTGATCGCTATGGGGACAAGCTGGTCTTTTTCACCATCGATCCGCAAACCCGCCAACTGTACGACGTGACCGACCCGGCCAATCCGCTGATCTTTACACCGCCAGGTGAGATGTCGAATAAAGCAACGACGGCCTATGGTCTGGCGCTCTACCACAGCCCAAGTACCGGTGCCCGCTATGCCTTTGCCACGCGGCGCGAAGAATTAGAAATCGCCCAGTTAGAATTTGTTGACAACGGCAATGGCTTGATCGGTGTGCGTCCGGTGCGTACGATTACTTTGCCGGCGCCGGTGGATGACCGCGAACCCCAGGCCGAGGGTATGGTTGTCGACCAGCCATTGGGCTTCCTTTACATTGCGCAGGAAAAGGTGGGGATTTGGAAGGTAGCCGCCGAACCCGATGGCGATCCTATCCCTGTATTGATCCATCAAGCTGCGCCAGAGGGTGATACGCTGGTGGCCGATGTCGAAGGGTTAACGATTTACTATGCCGCAGCGGGCGCGGGTTATCTGATTGCATCCAGCCAGAGTGCAAACAATTTTAGTGTTTATACACGGGATGCGGAGAACCAATATCTGGGCAACTTCCAAGTCGGGACAGAGATTGGGGTTGGGATCGATGGCGCGCAGGGCTGCGACGGCGCCGGGGTGATCAGCACAGGGCTGGGCGAGCGCTTTGCCCAAGGCTTGTTGGTCGTCCACGATGGCACGAATGCAGTCCCCGTTCAACTGACCAGCAACCCGAATGCGAACACCAATTTCAAGTTTGTGCCGTGGGAAGTTGTCGCCAACGCGTTCAATCCACCGCTGCTAATCGATACGGCAAGCTACGATCCGCGCCGGCCGTAGATAGGTAAATAGGGAAACCGGTAGACAAGGAAACAAGGTTTGATTGGAGGATATGATGCTACACCGCCTGTGGTCCCAGCTTGGACGGTTATTTGAACAACCCCCAACTGCGCCTGTTTTGCCGCGCATCGATGCCAGCGGAGCACCCTTTACGATTCCCATGCTGGTGATCAACTACTTCCCCGTACAAAATGCCCGCATCGATCGGCGCATAACCGGTGACGTCGATGCACCGCTCGACCAGATCCGCCAGCACACGGCGCAGACCACGGAACGGGTGATCGACGCGCTGGAGCAGGGCAGCGCCTATCACCGTTACAAAAACCCCCAGGCCCAACCCAGCCTACACTATCAGATTGTGGAGACGCTGGAATTTCTCGAACCACTGCCGGTCTGGTCCAAACCCGGCCACCGTGTGCCAATGACCGATTACAATGCGATTATGCAGCGCATTAATATTGGCGATTGGGTAGAGCAACGGGGGGTAAAGGAAGTCTGGCTGTGGGGCTATCACGGCGGCGTGATCGACTTGTGGGAATCGAACATGGCGGGGCCGTTCGGCGACATCAGCAACAGTGACCGCGATCCGCACGACTTGCCAGTGCTAAACCAAACCTACACCGTCTACCATTACAACTATGGCCGCGGTGCCTCCGAAGCCGTGGAAGACCACATGCATCAGATCGAGGCCGTGCTCCGCCACGCCGATCCGCATCTCTTCTGGGACAAATTTGTCGGCAAAGCGGGCGAAGGGCGCTGCGGCTGGTCGCACTATCCGCCCAACGGCGTACGCGATTACGACTGGCGCAATCCCACGCCGATCCTGAGCGACATCGAAGATTGGCAACCAGACGGAACCGGCGCGAAAAAACTGATTACCTCTGATCGCTGGCAGGGCGACAGCCTGACCTGGTTTATTTATTGGATGCAGAACATTCCCAGCGCACAGAATGGGTTGCACTATCGTGGGCGACCGCTGACAAACTGGTGGACCTTTGTGGGCGACTGGGATGCAGCAATGAGGCGAGGAATGCGGTTGACAGAGTGACAGAGTGACAGAGTGACAGGATGACAGGATGACATAAGCCCCTTTGTCATCTTGTCATCTTAATAACCTCGCCCGAACGTTTACTGGTGCACGATCGGCAACCACAGCGTATGCGCGGCGGACATCATGGGTTCTTCCTCTTCATCGAGCGCCATTGGTTCCAGAACTTCGACAATGGCGATACCATCATCGATTTGTGTAAGCCCCACCGGTCCTTCTTCGCTGACGGCGTTAATACTAGCCTGGTTAATAATCATGGTGACGCCCTGCGGCAAGGGACGCGTTACCTTAACCACAAACAAAATCGAGCCGGCGGTGTTGACGGGCAATTGTGCGATATTGAATAGACAAATGGTCGTCGGTCCACTACCATCGGCACAGCTCCAACCGGCGCTGCTGGCGTCTTTTACAAAGGTGGTATGAAAAGGCACTGTTTCGGTCACGACCAGATCAAACAAATCGACGACACCCGTGTTCGTATAGCGCAACGTATAGGTCAACGTTTGGGTGGGCAGGTTTTCCAGGGGAGGGACAACATCACCAATCAGCACGGTAGGGGTGACAGATTTTTTGAAGGTTAAGGCCGCCGCTGGTGGTGGTGACGTTGGCACGGTTGACACCGTTGCTACGGTCGGCACGGTTGCAACCGTCGGTACGGTCGGCTGTCCGCCAATGCGAGCGCCATCGACAGTTAGATTTGGTGGCACAGGGGTACCGCGCGCATCGACGGGAATCGCCGGCTCTGCGTAGACAAAACCCTCGGTAAAAGCAAGATTAAGCGCAGTGATGAATAATAAAATAAGAACCAGAGCAAATAACTGTTTGCCCTTATAATTGTGGCTCATACGCCTACTCCGAGAAATATGCTGGAAAGCCATGCCGACAAACCAGACGGAGTTCGACGTAACGGACGGGCGTGAGCCTAAGCATCATTGACGCTAGCGCATCGTCGTCCTGGGGCAGCAAGGGGATTGTCCATGTAACGAAATAATACCATATTTTTCGCCACACAAATTTATATTAAGCTTACATTTAGTTGACAAAACTAGATTTTCAAACTTATATTTGTTAACCAGGGATTAAAATATTCTCGGTTATTTTAGCCAATCTTACGATTTCTTTGATGGGCGCGAAGGATTTAAGCCAATTTAACGCTTCATACCATGATGGCCGCAGGACTCCTGCAAGCCGCCGCCGCGGAAGCCCTCAAACAACGTACCCTTCGAAGTTGCAAGCAAAACTGTTTACGGACCCTTAGTTAAGCTCACCGCAACTGATGCAACCCCAAATCCACCCCAACATCCCCCGACTGTTGCACCAGGCGCACATCTTCCTCGCTGCGCCAGAGGCCAAAGCTCAGATTGTATTCCCCCGGCGCGACGTCCAACAGGGTGACGTCGCGGTAGATTCTGCTGCTGCGCCAGGCCGAGGTTGCCACATTCGGTGTGTGGTCAAAGTTGTTTTGCGCCCCTTCTTGATAAGCGTGTAGCCACAGCGTGTACGCTTGATCCAATGGCGACACTACCTCGAAATAGATGGCCAGCTCGGCCTTGGCGCCTGCTGCGGGCGGTTCGACGCTGTAGCCTAAGACATGCAATTTCTCCGTACCTGATGCATCTAACAAAGGGAGATCGAGCGGTGTCAGCTTTTCAAGCAGCGCTGTACGGATCGATGCGGCCAGCGCGCCTTCGGCCGCCTGGTGCAGATCCAAGAGCGTTGCCACGGGCAGCATCGTCATGTCGGCCTGGGTGAGCAACTGCTCGGCTTCGGTGCGCAACGTCGCGCCATTCGGCAGATCCAGGTGCGGCATAAACGCACCGGTCAGCGCGTAGGCCAACACGGTTGTGGTAAAAGGTGCGCCGGCCAACCCCTGGGCTGGGACAGTGTTGAGCGGATCGTTGGCGTAGACGGGTGTGAAGAGGGTTAAGCCCGCCTCGTCGCGGCGCTGAAAATAGGGTTCAGCCAGCAACTGACCATCAAACTGAAGCGCGCGTTTGAAGGTGCGGTTGGGAAAATCGATGTCGGTGAAGGCGAGCAACCAGTCGTCCGCACTGGGTTCCAGCAGCACATAGTCGAGTCGGGAATAGCGGTTGTGCATGAAAGCAGCGGCAAATAAGGCTGGATCCTGGGTCGTCGCTAATTGTTCTAGAAAACGGGCTCGCTCATGCAGCCGGCCGGCTGGGTGGCTAAAGGTCGCCGTCCAGGGCAAAAAGCTGTAGAAGGGGCGGAAAGCCATCAGATCGACATAGGCGTCGCCCAGCAAAAAGTCTTTGTCTTGATACTGCTGCCCGGTCAGGGTATCGAGCGCGGCCAGTTGCGCTTGGGGCACTTGGGCCGCCAGCGCCTTTTGCACATTTTCATCTTCACGCAGACGACGCGTGCTCTCTTGGCCAAAAAAGAGCAGCAAGACGAGCAGCAGCGCCGGAGCCAGCCGGTGCAAGGCCAGCGTAGAAGATCGCAAAAATTGCGACCAATCGACCGTGTGCCAGAGACGCAGCAAGCCGATGATCGCGCCCAATGTTAGGAGATAATCGATTACCGGATAGGCACGGAAGGTCAAGAGCGGGTGGTCGGTGAGCATGCCCACGTAACCCAGCGCAGCCCACACATAAACGGCCATCACCAGGCTCAGTAAGCCGCGTGAGACCCGATTGTGGCTGGCGCTGAGCACGAGATAGAGCAGGCCACCCAACAAAAAGACGCCTTCCAGTGAATCATCGACAAAAGGCAGCGGCAACGGAATTTTACCCTCTGACAGCCAGCGGTTTTGCAGAGGTTCCCAGCCGCCGGTGGCGTACATGCTGTAGAGATAGGGTCCCCAGTAGATGCTACTAAACAAGGCGGCCCCGGCCAACATGCCCGCGGCATGGCGCAAATCGATGCGCCAGTCATCCGTCTGCACCAAGCGCAACTGACGCGCCACCAGGCTGATCACCAGACTGACGCCGCCGATAAAAAACCAGTAATAGTAGGTTTGGAAGATTAGACCGCCCAGCAGGCCGCCGATCAGCCACCAGCGCAATTGCGCCCGCCACTGGACGGGCCGGCGCTGGCCCACATCCTCCACCCACGAGAGCCACCAGGGAACGAAGAGCACTAGTGTCAACCATTCGGCAGGCTTAAACCACACTTGATAAAAGAGCAAGGCGAAAGCGGCGGCGCTGGCAATTTTGTCATCAACCAGGCGCCGCCACAGCCAGGCGCCCGCATAGGGCAGCACAAAGGTCGTCACGAGCAGACCGATCTTCATCATGTGGAAGGGTTCCACATGGAAGAGTGCGGCCAGCCGCCCCAGCACGTAATAGTAGAGCGGCGGGTAAAAGGTCGGTAGATCGCGGTAGACGCCATCCACATAGCCGGGGTAGGCGGCAAACTTGGTAACAAAATAGGTGTAAAAGCGTTGGTCGCCGGTCACTGCGCCGACGGTGAATGGCGTGTTTTTGAGCACCAGCACCAGCGTCGCCGTGAGGAAGAGGCTGACGGCGCCCACCGCCAGGTCAAAGCGGCGGGCATCTGACAGCGGTAGGGCGAAAATCAGCAGGATTGTCCCCACCAGCGCGACCAGGGCCACTTCCAGCCAGATATCCAGCCAAGGCACTGTGGCAAGCGTGGCCGGGGCATTGGCAATGATAGTGTAGAGGGCAAATGCACAAAGCCCTGTGAGCGCAAACGTAAGCAATGAATATAAGCGCAAGCGGTGCTCTTCCTCAAAAATCTGCTAACGTAAGAGGGACACGGCGACGCCGTGTCCCTGAATAAATAGTCAATCCTTGGCTATATTTTCAACCAATTTTCACAACGCAGGTTGGGGACCGCGCCGAAGTCTTTGTCTGTCGTCAGCAAGATCAAGTCATAGCGTAGCGCAATGGCTGCGATCAGGGCATCGACTGTTTCAAGTTGCCAACCCTGGCGACGTAGTGAAATTTGCAACTCAGCCGCTACTTCACCATCTAACCGATCCGGCGCATAGCATGGAAACATATGTTGAAGCTGTTGCCATTCGGCGACATTACGTGCAACTCGTGGCACGGTACTAATTCCAAATAATGTTTCGGTGAGCACAGGCACACAGATAGCAAACGCATGCCGCTCTGTCAAGCCGTGAAAAATCCGCTGCCGATGCGGATGTTCTAGGGTTACGAGCGGCGAAGCATGATTTGTGTCGAACAGATAATCACTCATCCCCGTGATCCACGGCCTTCGGTAATGTCATTGGCGCGGGTCACTGTTTTCATCTCCACCTCAACAGTTTTCCATTCTCTATTCCAGGCATCAAGGTCAAAATCAGGATCTGTCGGTGAATCTCGCAAGTGCTCCGCCAACGAACCCTGAGCAGGAATTGGATTTAAGGGATTCTTGGGCAGCGCCTTGATTTTTGCAACAACCTGCTCCGGCGTCGGAAAAAAATATTCGCTCCGTAAGGCACTACGCAGAATGATCTCTGTTATCTCTTCTACAGAAAGCTGTTGTTCTTCGGCTGCACCTTGTAATTGTTCCGCCAATTCGTCAGGTAGCGTAATCGTTAATGCCATGATCTGCCTCCTTTTGCTTTACACCTTGATCGTGTGCGTCCAGCCGTACGGATCGGCGATGCGGCCGTATTGGATGTCGGTGAGGGTCTGGAAGAGGCGCTTGGCGACGGGACCGGAGTCACCGCCGCCGACCACATACTCTTTTTCTTTGTAGCCAAACTTGCTCACCGGCGCAACGACAGCCGCCGTACCCAGGCCAAATGCTTCGCTGATCGCACCGCTGGCCAGGTCGCGCAGGACATCGTTAATATCAAGCCGCGCCTCTTCGATCGTGTAGCCGAGATCGGGCGCCAGTTTGAGCACCGAGTCGCGGGTAATGCCCGGCAAGATGCTACCCGTCAATGCGGGCGTAACAATCCGTTTGTCGCCATAGACAAAGGCAATGTTCATCGAGCCAACTTCTTCGACATAGCGGCGTTCGGCGGCATCCAGCCAGAGCACCTGTTGGTAGCCCAATTGTTTCACCTGTTCGGAAACGTAGAGGCTGGCGGCATAGTTGCCACCGGTCTTGGCGTCGCCCACGCCGCCGCGTACGGCGCGCACATAGTCGTCCGAGATGAAAACAGGCACGGGGTTGAAGCCAGTGGCAAAGTAGGGACCGACCGGGCTGAGAATGATAAAGTGCAGATAGCTGTGGCTGGCATGCACACCCAGCGCGGCTTCGGTGGCGATCAGCGTCGGGCGGATGTAGAGCGAGGCTCCGTCCTGATTTGGCACCCATTCATGCTCCAGGGTGACGAGTTGGACAATTGCTTCCAAATGATCTTCCGGGTCCACCTGCTCCATCGCCATGCGGGTGGCCGAGCGGTTGAAGCGCGCAATGTTCTCCCACGGGCGGAAGAGGTTGATATTGCCATCTGGGCGGCGGTAGGCTTTGGTGCCTTCAAAAATCTCCTGGGCATAATGAAAAACCGCCGTCGAAGGATCGAGTGTGAAGGGGCCATAGGGGCGAATCTTGGCGTCGTGCCAACCAGCATCCGCGGTCCATTCTTGGGTGAACATACGGTTAGAAAACGCCTTGCCAAAGCTCAGGGTTTGCGGAAATGGCTTCCGATCGCTGGGGGCCAGTGGTTCAACTGTGATTTGCATAACTTCCTCTTCGTGGGTGGCAGATAAAGAATTGAGTTCAAGTTGAGGGCATTATACAAATAAAAGGTCTAGTTTGTCATTTTTCAGCAACAACCAACAGCTTGGCGATATGTATGGCCTTTTAGCCCAGTTAGACAAAAACGCCAAGATCAAAGAAAATGTCAGACAACAATTACGCATGAGACATTATAGCGATTTAATTCCGTGGTCTGACAGGATAACAGGATGAAAAGATGACAAGATGACGCCGACCTGCGGTCGGATGATGACAAGATAATGTGGCGCGTCCCTCTGTCATCTTTTCATCCTGTCACCTTGCCATCCTGCCACCAGTATCCCAAACAAATCGGTATAAACTCTATTACTTCCCAAGCATCTTCTAGTCTTTCGCAAAGGAGCATTGACGATCATGAACACAAGTAATCCCGTTGGCGCGGCGGCAACCCAGGTAGTCCAGCAGATGGGGGAAGCGGCGGCCAATTTTCTGGCCGCGCTTTCGACCGATCAACGCGCCAAGGCACAAATTGATTTTTCCGATCAAGACGAACGCACGTCTTGGTACTACACGCCAATCGAGCGGCGCGGCTTACCTTTTGGCGAAATGGACCGCCAGCAGCAACGCCTAGCGCAACGGCTCGTCACTAGCGGGCTGAGCCGCGGGGGGTGGGTAACCGCTTCCACAATTATGGGGTTGGAGAATACGCTAGATGGCATCGAAGGGTGGACAACCGCCCTGTGGTGGCGTGATCCACGGCTCTACTATGTGAGCATCTTTGGCACGCCCGACGCCAAGCAGCCGTGGGGCTGGCGCTTTGAAGGCCACCATGTTTCCTTAAATTACACGATTGTCGGCGGCCAGATTGTGGCGCCTACGCCGACCTTTTTTGGCTCCAACCCCGCCGAATCGCCACTGATCGGCACGCAAACGTTGCGCCCGCTGGCCGGCATCGAAGACTTGGCGCGTGAACTGATGCAAGCGCTGTCGGAAGAGCAGCAGGCGCAAACCCTGTTGACGACCGTCGCGCCGCCCGACATGGTGATGCTCAATCGGCCCTATGTGGTGGAGCACGCCCTGCCCGGTGAGACACCTGGCATTGCTGATTCGCGCGCAGTCGCGACAAATTTTGCCACAATGGAGCGCATGTACAAAGAGCGAGGTCTGGCGCCCGCAGATTTGGAAGCCGTGCGCTATTCTTCCACGCCGCGCGGTTTAGCGGCGCACCATATGAATGATGCCCAACGCCAAGTCTTGTTGGCGCTGATTGGTGATTACATCCACCGCATGCCCGATGAATTGGCCGAAATCGAGCTGAATAAGCTGCACCAGCTGGGAATCGAGAACATCCATTTTGCCTGGGCCGGCGGCTTGGAGCGACGGCAACCCCACTATTACCGGCTGCAAGGGCCGCGCTTCCTGGTCGAATACGACAACACGCAAAACAATGCCAATCATATCCACTCGGTCTGGCGCAACCCGCACGATGATTTTGGCGCCGATCTGCTGGCTCAGCACTATGCCACGGATCACAAACATTAAACCGTAACTACTGGCCTGACGGTTTAGTTTTTAGAATTTTGACGCGGATAAACGCGGATAAAAACTGAAAAATCCGCGTTTATCCGCGTCAAAAATTTAATGGTCAGCCCGGTCTCCGGCCGGACCTACGTGTCTATCCTGGAGCCTAAAAGAGATGCGCACCCAGAGGAAAACTCTGGGTGCGCATCTCTTTTAGGCTCCAGCCTTCCTTCGCTGAGAGTTAGTTGATAATCGTGGGTAAGAAGATCTGATAGGGCATGGCGCTCTCCTCTTCCACCGGATCTTCGGCTGGTGTATTGGGATCTTGCAACGCTTCTGCCGCTGGTTCAACATCATCCTGTGCACCACCATCATCCTCCGTCGCATCAGCCGCCACAACGATCTGATTGTTGGCCAGGCTGGCGGATCTGGCAAATGCATCGATGGCTTCATCATCAAAGCTATGCTCATCACCGGCCCAGAAGCGTTGGAATGCACACGGCGTTGCCGTGCCGATTTGGCAAGCGATCAAGTCATTGTTATCGCCCGAAAGTTGATTAACCTCGAAGTCATCCAGCGTGCTCAGATACAGCCCCACCGTGTTGGGCGTCTGTTCGTCCAGCCAGAGGCTGGAAATATCCTCGCTGTTACCGTTCTGCAAGCCAATGTCGGCCCCCTTAACATACAAGGACCAAACACCAGCCGTGTTGGCGCCCAAACGGCTGGGTGTAAAGGCAAGCAGATCCTTATCGTTGCCATTCAGGCTCGGCACACTATAATCGCCCGTCGTGCTGACGATAAGGCTGCCATCCCGGCGTACACTCAAGGCATCGATATCTTCGCTATCTTTGGTTAGCCCAACATCCGAGCCATCAAAGTAAACCTGAAATTGACCAGCGGTTGTCGGACCCAAGGCGCTGGGGACAAAGCGTACAATATCCGAATCATCGACATTGCCCAAGCCAGGTGTACTCGTGCCAGTGATAAAGCTGAAGAGCAACGAACCGTCGTCTAGAATTGCCAATGCATCGATATCGGCGCCGGAGATCCCTACATCAGAGCCGTCGAAATAGAGTTGCCAGCGCTCGGTTGTTTGATCAAAAGCCAGAATGTCTTCGTCCTTGAAGCTAATATTATCGACCTTACCATCAGACTCTGCACTCAGATAGAGCAACGCGGCTTCTGGTGCAGGTCGGTCACCTGGTGTTGCCGTGGGGGTTGGTTGTGCTATCGTGGGCGTGGCTGTCGGCTGTACGGCTGTGGCTGTCGGCTGTACCGCAGTCGCCGTCGGTTGGGCGGCGGTAGGCGTGGGTGGCACATTCGTATTACACGTCGCGCTCACCTGGTTGCTGTAGTCACTGGCGTAGGAACCAAAGGCCGGATTGCTTTGCGTCTGACCGTTCGGACCGGTAAAGTTGTTGCCACAAATCGGTTCCTGGGGTTTGACTTGAAACTTGATCCCGCCGGCGCTATTGGCATAGATCGTGTTGCCATAGGCAGCATTGCGCACACCAAACTGATAACCGTTGACAACATGACCCCCGAAGCGCAGACCACCGCCGGCATGGCCATAGATGGTGTTATAGCGGAAAATGTTACCGTCGCCACGCGAGGCCAACCCCGCGGCTTCTGGATCCTTGTTACCCGTGCAATCGTTATACTCGATGATATTGCCGGTGCCGCCTTCCTTGACTTCTACGCACTCATTGCCCTGCGTGTTAAACACATTATGGTGGACATGGTTGGCGTTCGAGCCATCCGCCTCATTCGTCGGATTCTTGCCGTCGCCCCATTGATCGGACGACGTGCCAATGTAGATGCCTTCACCATTCTTGCCGCCACCGTTGAGCACAAAGTCATAGATGCCGCAGTTGTTGAACGTGTTATGGTGGATGTTTGCCTGCTGGACAAAATAGCGCAGCCGGATGCATTCGCCACCGGCATTCTTGAAGCGCATGTTGCGCACTTCCAAGCCGCGTGGGCCACGTCGCACCTCACCGCCGTAGGCAGCAGCCTGGCCATGCACATAGAGCAGCTTATCCCGATAGTCGCCGGTGCTGTTGCCAGAGCCGTCATGACCGTCGATTGTCCAACCGTCAAGCACGTAATAGTCATGGTTAATTTGGAAGATGCGCCCTTCATTGGCGGCGCCGCGCAGCACAGCATTGGCGCTGCCCACAATCGTAATCGGCGCGTTGGCCGTGCCATGGCGTTTGGTGATCAAGGCCTGGAAATAGTCACCGTCGCCCAGATAGATCATGTCGCCAGGCTGCACGCTATCCAACGCCTGTTGAATCGAATTAAACGCGTTTGCGCTCGATCGGCCATCGCGGTTGCCAGCCCCAGTTGGCGTCACATACCAGTTCGTGGCCGCTTGGGCCGACAGTGTGATATAGAACAAAAAGCATGCCACCATTGCTCCACAAACCAGAAGTACTCGTGTCCATTGCGAAACAGAGTAAATTTTCATTTTACGGATCTCCACGGACGTGCTAAACTGAAAATGTAACAGCACCATTAACCGCTTCCAGGCGCACAAACGCCTTGGGACAATGGTTGTCTGTTGCCACTGGGAATACTGCTGAAGACTTGCCGGTCCGCAGTATTCCCGTTTTATTGTCGATCGCAGGGGCGATCAAAACCTTTACAACGGCGCTCAGATCTTTCGTTTGCTCG
>JBBRVA010000029.1:0-20460 GCA_038247295.1 Caldilineales bacterium
GTTTTGCCGTAGTGCAAGATGGCGAAGCCCAACGCCGTGTCGATGTGACGGTGGGCATTCAAACCCAGGAGCGGGTCGAAATCAAAGAGGGGCTCGAAGAGGGCCAGGTTGTGGTCGGGCAGTAAACGCTGCGCTACCCATTGTCTGCTCTTTAATCGGCTGCAAGTTATTTGCTGTCATTATTTACACAGCAGATAAATCGCACTACGGAGTACATTACTACGGCGCTCCTGATTTCAATGGAATGAAATAAACAAGTATGAACTTTCTACTTCGCAGTCTGGCAATCTTTGGCGTTGCCACGCGACGTCTGGTGGCACAACGGGGGCTGGCTTTGGCCACAGCGGTAGGCCTGGTGACGTCGATTGCGCTGGTGATGAGCGTACCGCTCTACACCGATGCCGTCTATTATCGTATTCTGCAAGAGGAGCTAAGCCAGGTTTCCACGGAAGGTGCCACCCTCTACCGTCCGCCCTTTGCCTTTATGTTTCGTTATGTCGGCTCGTTGTATGGCTTGAAACAATGGGAAGATATCGAACAGGTAGATACGTATTTGACTGGGCCTGGCGTAGAAACCTTGGATCTACCGCTTAAACAGTTGGTGCGCTACGCTAAAACCGATAATTTTCGTCTCTTCCCGACCCAGGATATTGCCTATGCGGACGTAAAAGATCCGCTGGCCTGGGTAAATTACGCCTTTATCAGCGAATTCGATCAGCATGTGACGCTAACCGAAGGTGCGCTGCCGGCTGAAGCCAGCGCCAACCCAGAAGAGGCGATGGAAGTGGTGGTTAGCAATACGATGGCGGATCAGTTAGGTTTTCGCGTCGGCGAAGAGTTTATGACCTTCCGCCGCGTCGACACGGAAAATGGTCAGCGCACCGTGCAGATTCCGGTTCGCATTGTCGGCTTCTGGCAACCGACCGACCCGAACGAAGAATATTGGTTTTACCGCCAAAGTGTCTTTGATAATCAGCTTTTCGTACCCGAAGCCAGCTTTCAGGGCCGCATCACGTCGTTGCTCAACGACGAGATTGCCCAGGCACTCTGGTATGCCATTTTGGATGGTTCGGATGTCCATGCCGACGATGTAGGCCGCTTGGTGGGTCGCATCGAAACTGTGCAACAACGCGCCGCCACCTTGCTCACCAATACACGCCTGGAAGTATCCCCCTACGACGCACTGAACCGTTATCGCATCTCCTCGCGCTTGCTCAATGTGCTGCTCTACGCCTTTAGCATCCCGATTATTGGCCTGCTGCTCGCCTTTATTGGCTTGGTGGTCGGTCTGGCGGTAGGGCGCCAACGCAACGAGATTGCCGTATTGCGCAGCCGTGGGGCCACCGTTGTACAGATTATGGGCATTGCCATCCTGGAAGCAACCCTGTTGGGCACCTTGGCTTTGCTGGCCGGCATCCCCGTCAGCGAGTGGATTTCTCAAACGATTGGCGACACGCGTAGCTTCCTCAATTTTACGCTCGCCTCCGATTTGCGCGTGGTAATGACCATGAGCACGTTGCGTTTTGGTCTGGCCGCGCTGGGCGTAACGCTGGTGGCACAGGTCTTCCCTTCGTTGGGTGCGGCCAAACATACAATTATCACCTATAAGCAAGAACAGGCGCGCACGGTGCGCGCACCCTGGTGGCAACGCGCTTGGCTCGATATCCTTTTGTTGATTCCAGCCGGCTATGGCGCCTATCTGTTGCAGCAACAGGGCAGTATTGTCATGCCCGGCCAAACGGCCAGCGGCAACCCGTTCGACAATCCACTGCTCTTCCTGGTGCCAGCCTTGATGGCCTTTGCCTTGACCTTACTGATTCTACGCATCCTGCCCCTCATCATGGCAATCATTGCGTGGATTGCGTCTAAGATGAGCAGTGTCGGCTTTCTATTGGCCACGCGTTATCTCTCGCGTGACCCCGGTTTCTATACCGCGCCGCTGATCCTCTTAATTCTAACCTTGAGCCTTTCCGCCTTTACCGCCTCGCTGGCGCAAACGCTGGACAATCACTTGTTTGATCAAAGTTATTACCGCACCGGCGCGGATGTGCGGCTGGTAGAACTGGGTCGCGACAGCAATGCCACCGGTACAGCACCCGGCGGCGGTGAAGAAGCACCGGCGGCAGATGCGAGCGCAGCTAGCGCCAGCACCCCAGAGGATACGGGTCCGCAGTGGGTCTTTATTCCTGTCTCCGAACATCTGCGCGTGCCAGAAATTGTGGCGGCAACCCGCGTGGGCGAATTTACGGCTTCGTTGCAGGTGCAGGGAACATGGACTGAAACGCCCTTTATCGGCATTGACCGCATCGACTTTCCAAAAGCAGCGTATTGGCGACGAGACTTCGCGCCGGCCAGCCTGGGGGCGCTGATGAACGCGCTGGCAGTGGCGCCCGATGGCATCCTGCTGCCGCGTGACTTTATGGCCCAAAACACTCTGCGTGTGGGCGATTCGATCCAGATGCGCGTGAGTAGTTTCGGCCAACGGGCCGATATGACGATGAAGATTGCCGGTGAGATCGATTATTTCCCCACTTGGTACCCAGAGGAAGAATTTGCACCGTTGGTCGTCGGCAACTTAGATTATCTCTTCGAACAATCGGGCGGCGAGATGCCCTACGATGTCTGGGCACGGGTCAAACCCGGCACCGATTTCGAGACAATGATGGACGATCTGCGCGAGCTCGACTTTTCTGTGTTGGACTGGAACGCATCCACCCTGCGTATAGCCGACGAGCAACGCCGCCCAGAACGCCAGGGCTTGTTTGGCGTGCTCTCAGTCGGCTTTCTGGCCGCGGCCTTCCTGACTGTATTGGGCTTCTTGCTCTATGCGCTCTTCTCATTCCGCCGCCGCTTTATCGAGCTAGGCACGCTACGCGCGATTGGTCTCTCCCCCGCCGAGATGACGACCTTCCTGGCGTGGGAGTTGGCCTTCTTGATCTTACTCGGCTTGGGCGCCGGCACCGTGTTGGGCGCATTGATCAGTAATCTCTTTATTCCCTATCTACAAATCGGCGCCGACGCGGTGTCGCGGATTCCGCCTTTCGAGGTGGAAATTGCCTGGGTCGCCATCGTGCGCATCTACATTCTCTTCGGCGTGCTCTTCGTTGTAGCCCTGAGTGTGCTGGCCGGCTTCCTCTTGCGGATGAAGATCTTCCAGGCAATTAAACTTGGCGAAACAGTGTAAGATTTACGATTTACGATTTTTGATTGACGAAGTCAGTGGGTAGACATGGCGGTTGAATAGACCAGCCACGATTCGTGGGATGAAGAACAATGCCATCGACAAGCTGATCTCGTAAATCGTCGATCAAAAATCGTAAATATCAAAAGGATATCTAATGACTGAACCTTTTATTCATTGTGACGGGTTAGTAAAAATCTATCAGGTCGCAGACCTGGAGATGGTGGCCTTGCGCGAGCTGAATTTAAGCATCGAAAAAGGCGAACTGATCGGTATTATCGGCTCTAGCGGTAGTGGTAAATCCACACTCATGAATATCCTAGGTGGGCTAGACCGGCCCAGCGCTGGCCGCGTGCGCGTGGATGGGCATGATCTCTTGAAGATGACTGATGGCCAGCTCAATCGCTATCGACGCGAGAAGGTTGGCTTTGTCTGGCAGCAGAGCGCGCGTAACCTGGTGCCCTATCTCAACGCCATCAACAATGTGATGTTGCCGATGACGTTGGCGGGCGTAACTGGTAAAAACAAGAAGGCGCATGCCGACCAATTGCTCGAAATGGTGGGGCTATCAGCGCGCAAAAATCACTATCTACCCGAGCTATCCGGTGGTGAACAACAGCGCGTGGCGATTGCCGTTGCGTTGGCCAATAACCCCACGTTGTTGCTAGCCGACGAGCCGACCGGTGAGGTAGACTCGACCACCGCCGAGCATATCTATGACACCTTTCGTATGCTGACCAGCGAAATGAAAATTACCACGTTGATTGTCAGCCACGACCCTGGCATTGCCAAACAGGTGGGCCGCGTCGTCGCCATTCGCGATGGGATGCTTGCCAGTGAAACGATCCGCCAACAACGCGTGCCGATGGCAGAAAACAGCAATGGCGCGATCTCTGCCGACGGCGAACTGTTGGAGATTGAGGATACCCAGCCAGAAACGTATGAAGAGTTGGTCGTCGTTGATCGGGCTGGCCGCCTGCACATTCCGCATGAATATCTCGAACAATTCCACATCCGCGGGCGCGCCCAACTGGAAATAACCGAGGATGGCATCCTCATCCGCTCCACGACCCAAGATCGCGTGGAGGCGGAAATTACGAAACCGACCAGCGCCACAGTGATTGCGGCCCAGCAAGATCGGGAGGGGGGCATGCGCGGTATGTTGGGACGGTTTGGATTGAAGCGGTCGAAGAAATAAGGAATGGTTAATGGCTAATGGTTAATAATTAATCGAAACCCCTACACCTTGGGGCGTCGCTTGATTAACCGTTAACCGTTAACCGTTAGCCATTAAAGAGGTGTGTTTTGTCTAATAACAACGTTATCGAAACCAAAAATCTTACGCGCATTTACAAATTGGGCGATCAAGAAGTACAGGCGCTGCGCGGTGTGAACTTGGAGATTGGCAGCGGCCAGTTTGTGGCCCTGAAGGGGCGTTCGGGCAGCGGCAAGACAACTTTGCTCAACTGTATTGGCGGGCTCGATAAGCCTAGTTCAGGGAGTGTAAGTATCTTTGGCGAAGAGATCGGCGGCTGGAACGAAAATAAGCTCACGGCCTGGCGCCGTCAACAAGTTGGCTTTATCTTCCAATCACTAGGGCTGCTGCCAGCGCTTTCTGCCTATGAAAATGTCGAATTAATTTTGCGCATGAATAAGGTAAAGAGCAAAGAACGCCACCAGACCACGATCGATTGTCTGGAGTTGGTAGGGCTGACCAAATGGATCGACCATCGCCCCTACGAACTATCGGGCGGTCAACAACAGCGCGTGGCTATTGCGCGCGCCCTCGCCAATCGCCCCAAGTTGATCATTGCCGATGAGCCCACGGGCGATCTAGACTCTAAAACTGGGCGCGAAGTGCTCTCCCTCTTTCGTAAGATCATTCGTGAGCAAAATATTACTATGCTTATGGCCACGCATGATAGCCTGGTGGTCGATTATGTAGACCAGATCATGCATCTGCAAGATGGCCAAATTTTACAGATCGAGCGACCACAACAGGTCGCGATGACAGAGCCAGTCTTAGAAGATGCGTAAACAAGTAAATAGGTAGACAAGTATACAGGGGCATTGCCTGTCTACCTGTCTACCCAGGCATTAAACCGTTCAATCACACCAAATCCTACACCCAACAGAGAACGCTCCCATGACTCGCACGAAAATTGGCATCATCGGCTGTGGCAACATCAGCGGCATCTATTTGAAGTCTGACAAAACCTTCGAGAATTTACAAATTGTGGCCTGTGCGGATGTAGATATGGCGCGTGCCCAGGCGAAAGCGGCAGAATACGGGGTCAAAGCTTATACCGTAGAGCAATTATTGGCCGACCCCGAGATCGAGATTGTGATTAACTTGACGATCCCGGCGGCGCATGCCGAAGTCTCGACGGCCGCATTGAACGCCGGTAAGGCCGCCTACCACGAAAAGCCATTTGCCTTGAATCGCGAGGATGGGCGCAACTTGCTGGCAACGGCCGCCGCGCGCAATTTACGCATCGGCTGTGCGCCAGACACTTTCTTGGGCGGCGGCTTGCAGACCTGTCGTAAATTGATCGACGATGGCCTGATCGGCGAACCCGTGGCCGCGACCGCCTTTATGATGGCGCCCGGTCACGAGCGCTGGCATCCCGACCCAGACTTTTTCTACCAACCTGGCGGCGGCCCCATGTTCGATATGGGGCCCTATTATCTTACCGCCTTGATCTCAATGCTGGGCCCGGTCAAGCGCGTCACCGGTTCCACACGCATCACGCGCGCCGAACGCACGATCACAAGCCAGCCGAAACATGGGCAGACGATCAAGGTCAACGTACCCACGCATGTGGCCGGTCTACTGGAGTTTGCCAGCGGGGGGATTGGTACGATTATCACTTCGTTTGATGTTTGGGCGGCCAACCTACCGCGCATTGAAATCTACGGCACTGAAGGCAGCCTAAGCGTGCCCGACCCGAACACCTTTGGTGGGCCAGTACGTCTGCGCCGCGCCAACGGTACAGAGTGGGAAGATATGCCCCTGACCCACATCTACACAGAGAATAGCCGTGGTCTGGGCGTAGCCGATATGGCCGCCGCCATCCGCAGCAACCGCCCACATCGCGCCAGTGGCGAATTGGCGCACCATGTGCTGGATATTATGCAGGCGTTCCACGATGCGTCGCGCGAAGGCAAGCACATTGAATTAAGCAGCACATGTGAGCGACCGGCGCCATTGCCATTAGGATTACGACCAGGTCTGGTGGAATAATCATCATCTGTTGGCGGCGTAACTTCAGAGTATGGTAGAATAGCAAGAAAACCAGAAAAGTGCTTGAACGTGTTTTATAAGCTATGGCTGTTCTTGGCTAAAATGAGATAACGATGACAACAATCACGATTTCTTTGCCTGATGACCGTTTGCAAAAGCTAAAGGCAACAGCTATGCGTCTGCACGTCGCACCAGAAGAGTTGGTGCGCGTAAGTATAGAAGAATTCCTGGCGCGGCCAGAAGAAGAGTTCCAGCAGGCGTTAGAATATGTGCTTCATAAAAATGTTGAATTGTACCGACGATTGGCGTAATGCGCTATCTAACCATCAGTGAAGTACTAGAAATTCACGACTGTTTAATTAGGCAGTCTGGTGGCGCTAGTGGTCTGCGCGATTTAGGCGCACTTGAATCGTCTGTTGCACAGCCACGCATGACGTTTGATGGCGAGGATCTCTACCCTACCATTAGTGAAAAAGCATCTGCCCTTGGTTTTTCACTAATCCAGAATCATCCGTTTGTTGATGGCAATAAGCGGACAGGTCATGCAGCAGCAGAGATATTTCTTGTGATGAATGGTTACCAAATCAATGCGCATGTGGATGAACAAGAAAATGTAATTTTGCTAGTTGTCGCAGGAGAAATCGGACGAGCTTCGTTTAGCGATTGGCTGCGAAATCATATTCAAACTATGTAACTAACAATACCACACCCAGGGAGACCACTTATGCTCACCCAAGAACAAATTGACTTTTATAATGAAAATGGCTATCTGCACATTCCCCAGGTCTTCGACAAACCCGAAATCGACGGGTTGGCCGACGAACTCGACCGGCTGGTCGAAGATTGGTCGTTTACCAGCCCGGGCTGGAGCGGTCCGTGGCGGCAAGCCTACATGGATCCCGAGACCGAGAAGAAATCCAAATTAACGGCCATGCACGATCTGCATTTCTACTCGTCGGCCTGGTGCCGGGCGGTGACGCATGCCAAGTTGACGTCGGCGATCGCCGATATTCTTGGCCCCAATGTCGAGCTGCACCATTCCACCATGCACATCAAGCCACCACAGACGGGTCACCCTTTCCCCATGCATCAGGACAACCCGTTCTACATTCACACCGACGGGCGCTATGTGGATGTGTTGGTACATCTGGATGATACCAGCCATGCCAATGGCGAAATTCGCTTTCTGGCCGGTTCGCACAAGTTGGGCGCGCTGCCGCACATTACCCAAACCGAAGCCGGACCTTGCACCCCACACCTGCCGACCGATCTCTATAATTTGGAAGAGACCGTGCCGGTGCCAGCCAAACGTGGCGATGTAGTGCTCTTTAGCATCCATACGATCCACGGCTCCCACATCAACACGACCAAACAGCCACGCCGCCTAGTGCGCGTCGGCTACCGCGACCCGCAGAACATCCAAATTGCCGGCCAGAGTTGCGGACGACCAAGCGTGATGGTGCAGGGTTATCGTGAGCGCCGCGAAGGACAACCGTTGTTTAGCCAGGGTGAGTAGCGTGTCATCGAAGTGATGATGGTTTAGCCGTAGGTCATCGCCGCTGATGTGATAGAGGCGATGACCTACGCTTACCCCTGTTTCCCGCTCGCCTTGTCTACCTATTTACCTATTATGCGCGTTACCCCAACAAGTGCCGACCCGGATGATCCCGTTGTTCTCGCCAACCAGGCCAAGCGACAGCGTATCGGCTGGGCATTGGCGCTAATTTCTACGATTGCCTTTAGCTTTGCCCCCCCCATTGCTCGTAGTGCTATTCAATCTGGTTTGGATCCAACTGCGCTGGTCGTAGCCCGGCTGGTGGTGGCAGCCCTGCTGGTTGGCGGTACGATTGCGTTTACCGATCTCAACTTGCTCAAGCTCGATCGACGGGCGATCACGATTGCCTGCATCGCCGGTGCCATCAACGGCTTTGGCATGTTGCTCTTCTTCCAAGCGCTGATCCATGTACACGCTTCGATGGCCTCGATGATCATCTCAATCAATCCGCTGGTAGTATTGAGCCTATTGGCGCTGCGGGGCGAGCGCTTTACGCATCGCCATACCCTGCGGCTTGCGCTCGGCATCGGCGGTGTCTACTTGGTCGTCGGGCCGGGCGGAGCGGTGAACCCAACCGGCGTCCTTTTTCTGTTGATCGCGGTGCTGGCCTTTGCCAACCACATGGTGATGCTGCAATGGTTTTTGCGTGGCTACGACGCGCGCAGCGTTACCTTTTATATCTCGATTTCAATGGCGCTGGTGGTCACGATCTGGTGGTGGTTCCAAGGCGGAATTTGGCAAGCGCCCGGTTTACGCGGCTGGGTTGCGATTGGGTCGCTGGCTTTGGTGAGCACTTACTTAGCCCGCTTTGCGCTGGTGGCCGCGGTGGCCAGAATTGGCGGTAGCCAGATGGCGATGTTGGCGCCGGTTGAAACCTTGTTCACAGTTACCTGGTCGATGCTCTTTTTAGGCGAACGCCTGAGTCCACTGCAATGGGTCGGCGGCGCTTTGATCTTGAGCAGCGCCCTGTTGGCCATTCAGCGCCTGGATCGCTCACGGTGGCGACCCCGTTGGCGCACCTGGATCCGTACCTGAGGAAGATAATTGGCGATTGGGGATTAGCGATTAGCGAAGTACGCTCGTTCAATACCTAATCTCCAATTACCAATCGCCAGCTACTTAATACCCAATCCCCTCCATTTGGCGGATTGAATATCTGCGCAATTTGTGGTTGAATAGAAGCATAACCCTGAATTCCTGGCAAAGCTTAGCCGGCCTCGCAACCATGCATCACAGCCATCTAATTTTTGCCTGGAGAGCAGGATCCCATTTCTGTCTTGCCTGTCTACCAGTAGAAAGGAGCCCAATTTCATGCGTGTACGAATTGTTATTTTATGCTTTATCTTTTTGATGACCAGTGGGATGGCCCCCACTGTTTACGCGGCGCCACCTCAGCAGGATGTTCTTGACCAAATAGCGGTAATCCAAGCAGCGGCGCCAACCTATAGCGATAATTTTCGCCGGGAAAGCGACGCCTGGTATACCGGTGAAGATGAAGATGCCGCTCACTTTTTCGAGAGTGGCACTTACCATATTCGCGTGGATGCAAAAAGCCTGCTCTCCTGGTCGCTGGGTGACGTAACTGACCTGGCGGACTTTTACCTGGAAGTAGACGCCTTCTATGTGGCTGGTCCCCAAAATAATGAAAGCGGCGTCATTTTTCGCCATCTCGACGATGATAATTTCTATCTTTTTGGGGTGGGCAATGATGGTCTCTTTTCCCTGCGCAAAAAGGTGGATGGCGAGTGGCAAGATTTGCAAGAATGGCTAGAATCAGATGCCATTCTTGGCGAGGAAAGATCGGTTAATACGCTAGGCATTCTGGCCCAAGGCGAAGAGATTCACCTCTTGATCAACGATGAAGTCGTCGCCAGCCTGACAGATGATCAATTTTCGAGCGGTAATATGGGCTTGGCGGCCGGCGCATTTGATGAAGGCGGCGTCGAGATCGCGTTTGACGATCTGAGAATCTGGACGATCGGCGAAGACATCAATTCGCCAGATCTAACGACGCCGGAGCCAGAGACCACACCAGAACCGGATGCCACACCAGAACCCATCGACGTCGCCGACCGCCTGGCCGAAATTCGCGATACAGACGTTACCTTTAGCGATGAGTTCCGGCGCGACAACGGTGAGTGGTTTACCGAATCCGATGATGATGTAACCTATGAATATGCGGGACGGACATTGCACATCATTGTCAACAGCGAAAACCGCCTGGGCTGGACCTTCAACAGCACCATCGACGAATTGGCCGCGGTGGATTACCTGGTAGAGGTGGATGTAGAACAGGTGGCGGGACCGGATGATGCTGAGTTAGGTCTCATCTTCCGCTTTGTCGATGAAGAGAATTTCTATTTCTTTGCCGTCAGCAATCTTGGCAACTATAGCTTGTGGAAATTGGTGGACAATGAGTGGGAAGCGCTACTTGACTGGACCGAAACCGACGCGCTGCAAACCGATGCTGAAGCCATCAACCGGCTGAGTGTGCTCACCGAAGGTTCACAGATTACTCTATTAGCCAACGATGTCGCGCTGGCGCAAGTAGAAGATGATACCTTTGCGACAGGCACCGTTGGGCTGATGGTTGGCACCTTTGACGAAATTGGCGTGGATGTCGCTTTTGACAACTTGGATTTGTGGGTTTTGACCACGGCTGAGGATGTACTTGAGACGCCTGACGCGACGCCAACCCCCGTAGCGGAACCCGTAGATGTGACCGACCGCCTGGCCGAGATCAAAGCCGACGATCCGACGACAAGCGACGATTTCCGCCGTGACAATGATACCTGGAACCTCGAACCCGATGAGGATGCGACTTTCTTCTACCGCGGGCGCACCTTCCACATCAAAGTCGACGCGCCAGAATGGATTGGATGGAGCGCGGGCGAAATCACGACCACCGATTTCCTCTTGGAAGTCGATACCCAATATGTAGATGGCCCGGCCGATGCGGAATACGGCGTCATCTTTCGTCAGGTGGATGCCGATAATTACTACTTTTTTGCCATCAGCCGCAGCGGTTCTTACGGGCTATGGCGTTTGGAAGACGGCGAATGGACGACGATGGTCGAATGGACCCAAACGGATGCGATTGACATCAGCGAAGACGCCCTCAACCGTCTGGGTATACTAGCGGAAGGCGCACAACTCACTCTATTAGTCAACGATGTTGCCCTTACCCAACTGGAAGATGAAACATTTGCCAGCGGTAAGGTTGCCCTGGCCCTCGGCACATTCGAAGAAGCCGGCGCTGAAGTTGCCTTTGATAATTTGGATATTTGGGCTATTGAGTAAATTTAACAGGATACGGGATACGGGATGCTACCGTATCCTGTTTCCCGTATCCTGTTTCCCGCTTCCTGTTCCCTACCCACCTCACACAAAGGAGAACTGCACCCCATGAGACTTGTTCAATTCAAAGCGCTCGACGGCACCCGCAAGGTGGGCCTTGTTAGCGACGACGGTGCCGCGCTGCACGTTCTGCGCAACACGTTGCGTGTCTACGATCTGGTATTAGAAGCCGAGCAATTAGGTACAAAGCTGGCGCAGCTTGTGCAAGAACGTGTTGATCCGAACGATCCGGTGAGTTACGCCGCAGTGATCGCCAGCAATCGTTTGTTGCTGCCGCTAGACCATCCCGATCCCGCCCATTGCATTCTCTCCGGCACGGGCTTAGATCACACTGGCAGTGCGCAGGCGCGTGACGCCATGCACGCCAAATTAAGCAGCGGCGAGCTGACCGATTCGATGAAAATGTTCAAGTTGGGGCTAGAGGGCGGCAAACCCGCCCCTGGTCAAGTAGGGGTGGCACCGGAATGGTTTTATAAAGGGGATGGGTCGTGGGTTGTGCCGCCCGGTCATCCGCTCGAGATGCCAGCCTTCGCTCTCGATGGCGGCGAAGAACCCGAAATGGTCGGCTTGTACGTGATCGGCCAGTCGGGCGCGGTTTTGCGCGTCGGCTTTGCCCTGGGCAACGAATTCTCTGATCATGTGTTGGAGCGGCAGAATTATCTCTACCTGGCCCATTCCAAGCTGCGCACTAGTTCGTTTGGTCCAGAATTATTAGTCGGCGAAGCGCCCGCCAATATTGTTGGCGTTTCGCGCCTGTTGCGCAACGGTAAAGAAATTTGGTCTGGCGAATTTCTGACCGGCGAAGCAAACATGACACACACGATTGCCAACATTGAGCACCACCACTTCAAATATGCCGCCTTCCGCCGGCCAGGAGACGTGCACTGTCACTTTTTTGGTACGGCTACGCTCAGCTTTGCGGCGGGGATTAAAACAGAACCAGGGGATGTGTTCGAAATTTCGACACCTGTCTTTGGCCAGCCATTGCGCAATCCACTGCATGCGGCAACGACAGCGGAACAACTTGTCCAGGTCAAAGCGGCTTGATCGCTTACCTGCGTAGTCGATGAAACTGTGTACAGGGAGCACGCCCATGTGCAGCTCTGACGGTGTGGCAGAGCCGCACGTAGGCGTGCTCCCTGTACACAGAAGTCCACTCAGATGCTTTGCACAGAAGAACACATTGCATGCGTGTGCAGGCGCGACTGCAAAGAACGCCGACCAACGGTGCGGTAAGCCAGGCGCATCGCCACCTGCACAATCCGCTCATCCCTGGCCCATCCTTCTAAAACAACGCCATCGTGGCCCGCCATGATATAGATTTGCGCGCTGGCGCCCGCTAACAGAGGGTGCGCCGCCAACGCATCGCGCACCCGCCATGCGGTGCACTGATCGGTTGCTGTGGCATCTACTCTGACCATCTGCTATCCCCGTCCTCGAACAGATCAGATAATTTATGTACTCGATCAAACTATAAAAAACCTGATCCAGTACACAAACCACGACCTCAAAAAGTTGTCTCTAGCATACCAAAGTAGTGTATGTCTGATGTCTGCGCGCTGTTTGTACTCTGTTAGAGATCATGAGCAACATCCAATATAATTCTTTTTCTACAGCGCATACGACAAGTAAGAAAATTAAATTTTCGGACGATTCCACATGATTATTTTACCCATTTTACAATATATTTCAGATTTCTGCTTAACAAAAATTTCAATTGACAGGTAGGAATGCTTATGCTACTATACTGGCTATAATAAGCTAACTACAAACTTACTCACCTGAAAAAGCTCGTTCGCTTGTTACGTGTGCTCCCGTCCCCAGAATTGCCTGAAGCACCCGATTCTTTTGCGCCTCTGCCCGGCTTTAAGACCGGGGGCTTCGATTAAAATCAACTTTCATCTTTTGAGCCAAGGAGAAACTAAATGGGTACCAAGAAAACAATGACGCGGCGCGACTTTCTGCGCGCTAGTTCATTCAGCGTCGCCGGTCTGGCCTTAGCTGCCTGTGCCGCCCCGGCTGCTGCACCCGCGGCTGCCCCGGCGGCCGGTGGCGAAGCGGCGGCACCCGCCGCCGAAAAAGTACAGATCCGCTTCCATGCACGCATTGGCCAGCAAGAGGACACCCTCTACGACATGCAAATGCCCAAATTCATGGAAGAAAATCCGGGCATCGAAATCGTCAAGGAATCCTTCCCCGGTGCAGAATACAACGCCAAGGTTTCCACCATGCTCGCCGGCAATACCCTGGGCGACGCGGCGTGGAGCGCGCTGGGTGGCGCCACGATCAACTTTATGTGGGCACAGAATATCGTCGCCCCAATCGATGATCTGGTTTCCGCCGAAAATGTCGATCTGAGCCAGTGGTACGAAGGCTGCATCAACGCGATTACCGTCGAAGGCAATCTGCTTGGTTTGCCGTTTAAGTCACACCCAGGGCTGGCCGTGATCTATTACAACCAGACGGCCTTTGCGGCGGCGGGGCTAGAGCTGCCCAAAGCTGGCTGGACCCAAGCCGAGCAGATTGAGATGGCCAAGGCGCTCACCAATCGCGAAGCCACCCCGCCCATGTATGGCTTTCTGCCAGGGACGGCTAACGTATGGAAGACAATGGTGGCGTTGATGCGCTCCAATGGCAGCGAGTTGCTGGCCGAAGATGCCACCACGCTGCAACTCAACACCGAGCTGGGCGTACAATCCGTCACCTATCTCTACGACCTTTTCCAGACGCACAAGGTGGCACCGACGCCCGCCGAGATGGTAGGCGCGGCCAACGATATGTGGATCGCCGGCTCGCTGGGCATGTTGCAAGGTGGCACGTCGGTTTCGGTGACCGGTGGTACGATCGGCGACGCCTTTGAGTGGATGGTGGCGCCGAATGCGGTCGGCTCCGCCGGTGTGGGCGGCTCGGACTACGAAGTAGATGCCTATTGTGTCACTACCACAAGTGAGCACCCCAGCGAGGCGTTCAAGTGGGTGCAATACTTGGCGAGCAAAGATTCGGGTATTCAGTTGGGTCTGATTGGCGGCACCGTCGGTGGCCGGCCCGATGTCTACGGCGCACCAGAACTGTTGGCCTTCCCCTTCCGCGTCGTCTTCAAAGAGATCATGGACAACGCCCAGGCCAGCCGCATCACGGCCAACTGGCGTCAGGCCGAAGCTGAAGCAGCTCTACAGCAGTTAATGCAGCCGCTCTGGGCTGGTGATGAGGAGCCGTCGCAGGCGTTTATCGATGGTGTAACACAGCAAATTCAGGATATTCTGAATCAACCGAAACCGTAATTTGATTGACGATTTTTGATTGACGATTTACGAGGCTATTTCGCAGACGAAGCTGCCTCGTAAATTGTCAATCAAAAATCGTACATTATTGGAGGCAATGGATGACAACGCAAACTTCGGCACCTCGGTTCTGGCCTACTTCGCGGTTACAGCGGCGTGAAGCGCTAGAGGGCTATTTGTGGATCAGCCCGTGGTTGATCGGCTTTCTGATCTTCTCGCTGGGACCGATCATTGCCTCGTTCTACTTGAGCCTGACCAGGTACAAGATCGGCGGCAGCCCGGAATGGATCGGGTTGGCGAATTACAATATGGCCTTTTTCGAGGATAAATTGTTCTGGCCCTCGCTCTGGCGCACAGCTTATTTTTCGCTGGCTTCGGTGGGTCTTGGGGTCGTCCTTTCGTTGTTGGCGGCGATGTTGCTCAATCAGGATATCAAGGGCAAGACCATCTTTCGGGCGCTTTATTACTTGCCATCCTTAACACCTGTGGTCGCGTTGGCAATTTTGTGGCAGTGGCTGCTCGCGCCCAAACAAGGGTTGGTCAACCATCTGCTTTCGTTCGTCAACATTCCAGGGCCGGGCTGGCTCACCAGCCAGACGTGGGCTGTGCCTTCCATTATTTTGATTACGCTCTGGTCAACCGTGGGCGGCGGACGTATGATCATCTTTCTGGCCGGTTTGCAAAATGTGCCCAAAGAGCTGCAAGAGGCCGCCCAGATCGACGGCGCGAATGGCTGGCAGCGCTTCCGCCATATCACCATCCCGCTGATCTCACCCGTAATTCTCTTCAATACGCTCTTGGGTGTGATCGGCAGCTTCAGCGTCTTCTCGGTCGCCTATATCGCCACGGCGGGTGGTCCCAACTACGCCACCTGGTTTTACATGCTGCACCTCTACTATAACGCCTTTAGCTACTTTCAAATGGGCTATGCGTCGGCGTTGGCCTGGGTCTTTTTTGTCTTTATCTTTCTCCTTTCGTACATCCAGATCAAGCTTTCAGAACGCTGGGTTTATTACGAATTTTCATAACAACACAAGCATACACAGCGCGCACAGCGTGAAACAGCTTTTCTCCGTCGCCTCTGCGGGTACCCTTTGGGTGCCTCCGTGCGCTTTGTGAATTGATTGAACCGTTATAGTAAGTATAGGAAGGTTTCAACATGGCAACTACGCAACCAGGTGTACGCACGCTGACACCCGCCCAGGCGGACGCCAGCCGTCAGGCGCGCCGCCAATCCGCCAGCCATTTTTGGGGTCAGTTTGCGCTGTACGCATTTGCCATCCTCACTGCCATTGCCTTTAGCATACCTTTTTTCTGGACGGTAAGCAGCTCGCTCAAGACCGCCGCTGAAATTCGCCAGGTGCCGCCTACCTTCTGGCCGGAAGAGGTGCGCTGGCTCAATTACAGCGATGTCTTTCGCCTGGCGCCCTTTGCCCGCTTCATCTGGAACACCGTGATCATCACGGCGCTGGCGATGGTGGGACAGATTCTCTCGTCGGCGGCTGTTGCTTTTGGCTTTAGCCGCTTTCGTTTCCCTGGTCGCGAGGCGCTCTTTTTCCTCTTGCTGAGCACAATGATGCTGCCCTGGCAAGTGACAATTGTGCCGCAATTTCTGCTCTTTCGCTACTTGAACTGGATCAACACCTTTCTGCCGCTGATCGTGCCCTCGTATTTTGGCGGCGGTGCCTTCTTCATCTTTCTGCTGCGCCAATTCTTCATGACCATCCCACGCGACTTGGACGAAGCGGCCAAACTCGACGGCGCGTCTTCTTTTCGTGTTTTCTGGAACATCATCCTACCGCTGTCGGGCGCAGCCTTGGCAACGGTGGCGATCTTTTCGTTTTTGCAACATTGGAATGAATTTATCGGCCCGCTGATTTTCCTCAACACCGAAGACAAATACACGCTCTCGATTGGCCTGCGCTATTTTATCGACAACCCGTTTGAAAGCGATGAACCCAGAGAAGCCATCCTCATGGCGGCCTCGCTCATCGTGGCCCTGCCGTCGCTGATCCTGTTCTTTATGGCGCAGAAATACTTTGTGCGCGGCATTGCGACGACGGGGTTGAAGGGTTAAAAATGGTTAATGCGTTTGACTGAGACGTTCGGCCAGCTCAGACTTCGGCGAGCCGCCCCCAAAGGGGACCCGCTTCCAGGCGCGAGTCGTCGAGTCGCTCACCTCGAAGCGCCGAAGTCTGTACAGTTAACAGTGAATGATTAACGGATAGAAGCAACTTTTGCGGTTGTCGAGCGTGAAGCTAAAGGATTATCCATGTACGCAGTACGCCAAATCCAAAACGTAGAAAACGGTAGGGTAATCGTACAGTTACCCGCAGATTTTCCCGCTGAACGGGTCGAAGTGATCGTGCTGCCCGCGCCAGGGCTGCATGGCGACACGCTAAGTCAACTTGACAAAGGTGCAATGGCGATCCAACGCTTTGTGACGATGGATACATCACACTTGACGGCGGAACAGATGAAGGCGTATCAGCGCGCCAGCGATATTTTGCGCAAAGGGCGCAAACCAGATGAGCCGCTGATCTTTGGCCTTTTTGAAGGTTTAGGCTGGGTTGACGATGACTTCGATGTGCTGTTATCGGACGAGGTCATCGACTTGTTCTACGGCTCGGAGACTGATGAGTACGGCATAAGTATGCCACAATGAACCTACTTCTCGATACTCACATCGTTGTTTGGATGCTGCTAGAACCACGTCGTCTGCCTGCGTCGATCATGCCTGTGCTTGCCGATCCGACCAACGTGCGATTTCTAAGCATCGTTAGCATGTGGGAACTACAGCTCAAGGTAAATATTGGCAAACTAAGCTTGTCGATGTCAGTTGAACAATTTGTCACTACTCATTGTGTGCTCAATAACATACAATCGCTACCAATCCTTGAAGAACACATCTGGACGTTGGCACACCTGCCCCTGCACCACCGCGATCCATTTGATCGGTTGTTGATTGCGCAGGCTGTCCACGAAAACTTAACCCTTGTCACCGTCGATCCGCTCTTTACTCAGTACATCATCAATGTGATTAACTAGATCTTATGAAAATCATCAAAATCGACACTTTTCTCGTCAATCTCGGCCATCGCAATATTCCCTACGTCAAAGTTCACACCGATGAAGGCATCTATGGTGTGGGCGAAGCCTATTCGTGCGGACCGGACAAGGCGACGGTCGAGGTGATTCGTGACTTTGAGGAATGGCTGATTGGGCGCGACCCACGCGACATCGAGGGCTTGTGGAATTTGATGTACGCCGGTTCGCGCTTCCCCGGCGGCTCGATTGTCAATTCTGCGATCAGCGGCATCGAGCATGCGCTGTGGGATATTGCCGGCAAAGCCGCCAATCTGCCGGTCTACCGGCTATTGGGCGGCAAATGCCGCAACAAAATTCGGGTCTACCAATCGCCCCGTGGCGACACACCAGAGAAGCTAGCCGAAAACGCGGTGGCATTGATCGAAAAATATGGCTATACAGCGATCAAGATGGGGCCCCTGCCGTCGAATTGGCAAAACATGCCCTGGAACGCGGCGTTGCGCGCCGCCGAGGCGCGTGTCCAAGCCGTGCGCGAAGCGGTAGGCGATGACATCGATATTGGTCTGGATCCACATGCCCGTATCTTTGAACCAGGGCGAGCGCTAGAGCTCTGCCAGGTCGTGGCTCCATATCGACCCTTCTTTATGGAAGAGGCGCTGCGCCCAGAAAATTATGACGCGCTGGCCAAATTGAGCCAACATGTCGACATCCCGCTGGCAACCGGCGAAATGCTTTATACTCGCTACGAATTTCGTGAGTTGCTCAACTTACAGGCCGTGGACATCATCCAGCCCGACATCTGTTTGACCGGTGGCTTGTTAGAGATGAAGAAAATTGCTGCGCTAGCCGAGGCGAACTATGTGAGCGTCGCGCCGCACAATCCGTGTGGTCCACTGGCCACGGCTGTCAACGTCCACTTTGCCGCCAGCACGCAGAATTTCCTAATCTTGGAGTATCACGCCGACGACGAATCGCCGCGGCGTGATATTGTCGACGAGCCGATCAAGCTGGTCAATGGCTATCTGGAACTACCGGATCGGCCCGGGTGGGGCGTTGATCTGAATGAGGAAGCCTTGGGCAAGTTCCCCTTCCGCAGTTGGCATCGACCCTTTTCGTGGCGCGAGGATGGGTCGCTGGCCTTTCAGTGAGGAGAGCTTACGTTGGCAAGTCCAGTCGTTCCTCAATCAATTCTCGAACTAACGCGCTCATCGACTTGCGGGTGGCGAGCGCTTCGGCATGGAGAAGATTGCGTTGATAGGCAGTTAAGTGTACGGTGATTGCAGTGGCCGTTTCTGAATCGCCGTTAGGTTCATAAGTCTCAAAATAGGTCGCAGGAAACAAATAATCCTCCGCTGTGTCGTCATAGACGCGCAGCATATCCCCATCATTCCGATCGGGCGGCGCTACTTTATAGACTTTGCCGACCGTAAGGGTAGTGGTTTCCTCTGGATCAAATGCTTGATCCGACCATTGAACATAAGCCTTATTGTTAATACAGCGCACATAGTTCATGCTAACCTCCTGATTCGCCGCTTATCTTTTTCTTTTTTACGACCTTTGCCACTGGCTTCATACCAATGGACTTCGCGTTGCTAACCTGCCAAGCCGCGTACGCCTTCGTAATCACATCGTGCATCTCAGATGTCAACTGATACTCTTCCAGCATCGCCACGTCCGCCCAGGCTACCGCCGCGGCATCATCCTGGGCAACGGGTAGACCGCGGACGTGGTGCGCCCAGTAGTCGAGCACAACGTAATGGTACTCCACGACACCTGCCGCATCCCAGTGGATCGGCTCGAACGCCGCTACCAGATCGACCACCGCGATCTCGATGCCGCACTCTTCACGAATTTCCCGCTGCACGCCGTCCACCAATCGTTCGCCCAAGTCCAGCAGACCACCGGGTAGTCCCCACTGCCCTTGCCGTGGCGGTCGCCCCCGCTGCACCAATAACACTTGTCCCGCTGCATTAAAAACCGCCGCGGCGACACCAACCAATGGCGCGGTGGGATAACGGCGTTGGGCGGTGATGGGTGTGGTGGAAGCTGGATGGGCGGGCATGGTGGGTAGTAATTGGTAATTGGTAAGTAGTAAGTAGTAATTAGTAAGCCGGTTGCGGATAACCACTTACGACTTACCAATTACCATTTATTTTTTACGCATACGCCCAAGCGTGGATAATCGCCGGCAACTGGGTTAGATCGCCGATCACAGCGTCCGGGACAATCTGACCGGCCACTTGTTGGTTGTCGAACTGTACCTGCGGCGTCGTGCCTGTTGTATACTGCACGGTCAACGCGCCTAGTTCAATGCCACCCTTAATATCGTGCAGCAAGCTATCGCCGACCACTACGACTTCGTAGGAGAGTACATCCCAACGCTCTAGCACAGGCTTGAAGATTTTCTCGTCCGGCTTACGATACTCGACGGCGGCACTGGAAATACAAACATCCAGATAAGGCCGGATGCCCAGATAATCAATCGTGCGTTGGAAAGCGCGATCCAGATTGTAATTGGCGATCAGGGCGAGTTTGTAACCATCAGCATGCAGCGTCTTCAAGAGCTCTAGGGCGCCAGGGTTGAGCCGCCAAGCGGTCATCTCTGGCGCATAGAAAATGTCTACGGTGCGGTGGAGCACCGCCGAATCCAGCTTGCTGACCGGGTAACCGAAAAATTGGAGCAGAAAACGCATGGCGTCGTCAGCAATGTGCTCTTCACCTTCTTCTTCCGATTTTTCCTGGGCAAAACGGCGCGCCTCGACAATATTTGGCCAGAAATTGTCTGGCAATTCCA
>JBBRVA010000030.1:0-20335 GCA_038247295.1 Caldilineales bacterium
ATGCTCCCGTTTTATGCAGTAAGAACAGTGGGTCAGTGGGACAGTGGGTCAGTGGGTCAGTGGGACAGTGGGTCAGTGGGAGACGATACTGTCCCACTGTCTTACTGCTTTTCACTGTCCTACTGTCCACGACTAACTAACGACAATTCAATGACCAACACCGCCGTCGCCCGAAACTGGCCCGCGTATTTCGCGCACCTGCTCTGGGTTGATCACGGGCGCCTGATTGCCCCAACTGTTGCGCACATAGGACAGAATCGCGCCAATATCCTGGGCCGAAAGATTGTCACGGAAGCGCGGCATGCCGGCGCGCCCGTTCAAGACGACGGTGACAGCCGGTGTTGGGTCGTCGGTCGTGACAAACCCGTTGCCGGCCAGGGCAGGATAGACGCCTTGAATCCCCGCACCCTCTGCTTGATGACAGGCCGCGCAGTTGGCAACATACAGTCCCTGGCCGGTTGTGATCAGCGCCTCGGCTGCCATCGACGGCGCGGCTGCCTCGGCGCTTTCATCGATCTCGGTCATGTCGTCTGCTTCCGGCGGGTCGCCCGCGCCCGGGTCGCCCTGATTGTCCGTCTGCGGGGGAGCCGCCGTTTCTGCTGACGATTCTGCTGACGATGTGGCCGCAACGGCGTCTGTATTGCCGGCTGCGGGGGCTGTCGTCGTCTGGGTAGTCGTTTGCGTAGTCGATACGGTTCCCGTCGCCGTCATTTCGGTGTTTGCATTGGCGGCGGGGACGGCCGGGGCTGTTGTCGTTGCTTCGGCGGGCGCGCCGGTTGCAGTCGTTGTCGCTGTACCCGTCACCGTGCCTGTCGCTGTGATTGGATTCGCCGCCGTCGCAGTGATAGTTTCCGTCACTAGGGGGCTGCTAGTCATCGTTGCCGTCAGCGTTGCGCTTGTGGTCGGCGTCATGCGGGCTGTTGCCGCCTGCGCCGTTGGCGTCATTGCTGCCCCCACCGCGGCATTACCGGCGGCGGGCGTCGGTGTGACGACCATAATCATAATCTGGATCACCGCGCTGGCCTGATTCGCAGCGGTGTCAACAGCCTGCGCCGGAACTGCCGCTGCCCCAGTGGCGGAGGTTGGTGGGACCACGACAACCTGAATCTGAATCGGGTTCGCCATTTCAGCTTGATTCGCATTCGCAGCAGGTGCGGCGGTTTGGACGGTTGGTGCCGGCGTGGCTTGCGCGGCCGCCGCCCCCCCACTTTCTGCCGCCGTTTCTCCACCCCCCGCGGCTGGCGCTGATGTGCTGGCAGGTGCGGCGGCCGCACTTTGATCCCCGCGCACCTGGCGCACTTGCGCAACCGTGACAGGAGAAGCGCTATTGCCCCAAGCGTTGCGTGCGTGCGACAGGACGCCAGCGATCTGTTGGCCGGAGAGTGAATCCTCGAAGGACGGCATCGCCCCTTGCCCGTGCAAGACCAGGTTGATCGGCGCCGCGGGGTCTTCGCTGGTGAGCAAAGCACTGCCGGCAAGCGCCGGGTAAAGGCCGGGCCGTCCTTCGCCGCTGGGCTGGTGGCAAGAAGCGCAGTTGGCGGCATAGACTTGCTCGCCCATGCTGATCAATTCCTCCTCACTCATGGGGGTGGCGCCTGGGGCTGCCTGCGCCACTGCCGCCCCACCCCCACCCGTTTGCGCGGCAGGCGTGTCACTTTGCGCCATCTCACTGCCTGGTGCCGGGGTGGCCGGCGCAGCCACCGCCCCCGCTTCACTCCCGCCCGCGGCCCCAGTCCCTTCTGCGCCCGATGCAGCGGTTGGTGTAACCAGGACAACCACGATCTGCGCAGGTAAGGCTGCGCCTGCCGCTTCTGCTGCTGTGGTTGGCAGCGCCAGCGCCGGCGTCGGTACTTGGGCCTGTGCTTCATTGCAAGCTGACAGCATCAGCAGACTGATGGTAAGGGCTGTCAAAATCCACTCGATTCGTAGCGGTTTCATATGCCTGTTATCCTCCCTGTTCCGCTCTTGCCCGTGTATGCAACTTTTCCATCTGCAGCCACACCGACCGCACCGAGCCTTCCATCCACCCGCCCAAATAGCTCAGATACTCACCAATCAGATAAACCCGACCGTCGGGTTCGAGCAGACGGGGATAATATTGCTGGCGCGTTTGCTCGGTGTAGGTAGACCAACCGCCCAGATGGTAAGGCACACGGTGCCAGGCCACCGAAAAACCGTTCTCGAAGGTTTCGCGATAAGCAGGGTGAATTTTGCTGCCATATTCCAGGGCCAGTTCGATCCGTTCCTGGTTAGACAGATTGCTAACCTGGCTGGCGGCGTTGCCAGTGTTGTAATACGCTTGCAGTACACCCTTTTGCCCCGTGAACCCATACGAAGGATAGGCGATGCTGCCTATCGTCGGCACATTGGTGCGCGTCACGCCACCAAAAATGTCCTCATCTTCTTCCCAAAAACGCCGGCTAAACTGCAAGCCAATTTTGCCTGCCATTTGATAGGGCACATTGAGAATCGCGGTTGCCATCTCCGGCGAGAAATCGAGTTGCAGCGTGGGCAGCAACGTCAATGGGATGCTGGACAGGCAATAGGCGCCCGTGACTTCGCGCGTTTCGCCCGCCGCTAAATCCTGATAGACAATCCGCACGCCATTTTGATCCTGGCGAATCTCGCTCACCGCCGCCTGATAGGTGATCTTGTCCGCGCCCACGGCCTCGGCCAGGGCATAGGCCAGGCGGTCCATGCCGCCCACCGGTTGCAACATCGTCGTCTGCTGGCTGTAGGCGGCGACCGAAGCAAGATAATGGCCCTGGGCGCGATGAAGTTCGGCGGTGTAGGGCAACAGATCTTGGAAGGCATAAGGCGGCTTTGGTTCGCCCAGCTGCATGCCTGCCCCCGGCGGCGTTATATACCCACGCCGGGCGGTGCCGGTATAAGTCAAGCTGTCGGGTTCCAGCAAGCCTTCACGCACCAGATAGTCAATCAGTTGTTCAACGTTTTCATCGGTCAGGTCGGCATCCAGTTGCTGCTGTTGGGCGAACTTTGCCAGCAACTCGGATGTGTAGCCCTGCGTATCGGCTTGCAACGCCCGCATGCGGATCGGTTGGCCGGACAAGGGGCCAAAGTCACCCTCCACATAGGCGTAGCTGGCCTCGCCATAATTGACAAAAACTTCCAGCGGCACATTGAGTTCGCGCGCATAGTGCAGCACGCCCGTGTGATGATGCGGGATGCGCCAGGGGCCGGGGTTAAAGTATTGGCCTTCGTCAAACTCGCACACCTGGCGTTCACCGCCATGTTCGGTCAACTCATCGCCGCGCCGCACCGTCCAGTTGTGGCCGCCCGGGCGATTGATCGCGTCCAAAACCTGGATGGCGTAGCCCAGTTTGCCCAACTCGTAGGCAGCCGTCAGCCCGGCCATGCCCGCGCCCAGGATGATCAGCTTGACGCCATTCACCTGGCCGTCCAGGGGCGGCAAATCCTGGCGCGCCGGTCGCGCCAGCGCCCAAGAGTCCAGCGTCGCCCAGACTGCGGTAGAGCCACCGGCGGCGGCAACGCTCTGTAGAAATCTACGCCGGCTAATTTTTGGTTGGATCATCATTCCTCCTTTTTATCGTAGGCGCTGCTTACTCAGCTGAGGCTGTTTGCCCTATACTGCGAATTTGCTCCCCACTAATTGGCGCTGCCTCGTTGTTCCAGGCATTGCGCACATACGAAAGCACGGCCGCCAGTTCCTGATTTGAAAGCGTGCTGGCAAACGCCGGCATCACGCCCCGCCCGTGCAACACCGTCTGGATCAGCGCCGTGGGCTGGCTGGCCGTGACCAGCGCATTGCCGTTGAGCGCAGGAAAGAGGCGCAGATTGCCTTCCCCGTTAGGTTGATGGCACGGCGCGCAGTTGGTTGCATACACGGCCTCACCCCAATCGATCAGTTGGGCGGCGTCCAGGGCTGCCGGCTCACCACCCTCATTCATCGGTTCCGGCGCCATTCCAGCCCTGGCAGTGGGCGCAGCTGCCGGCCCAGCGATCGGCGTGGCTGCAGGGGGCGCAGCACAAGCCGTCAACAGCAGGACGCAGATCGTCAGGTTTGCCAAAATTTTGCCTAAAACAGCGTGCCGCATCATTTATGCCCATCCACACGGTTGCAAAAACAAGGGGGGGATGCCCGTTGCCAGAATTGTGATCGCAAAAAGCCCATTAAGCCAGACGCCCACCAGCGCCATAAATGGGGCATAGCTGCCCTGCGTGCCGCCTTCTATGTCCTTGCGCCGCTGCCAGGTGCGATAGGTCAACACGCCAGCCACCAGGTTGATCAGCGCCGCAAGCATGGTTAGCGCGAATACAGAGACCGCAATGCCGTTAAAGCTCAACACGCTAAAGTGCAAAAGATCGGCCTTGCACGCCGCTTCCACCAGCAGATAGACCACCAGAAAATGCACGCTGTAGACAATCGGCCCGGCCAGCAAACCAAACCAGAGCGAACGCCCGCCAGACTGGATTTCCTGTTGTTCGATGGTGGTTGTCATGGGTTGATTCCTGAGGCTAGTAGACGGTAGACGGTAGTAAAGAGCAGTATGCCGTCTACTGTCTACCGTTTCCCTAAATCAGATAGGGCGCGCCGTACAGTGTGCCTGCCGTTATCAGCCACAAGACGAGCAAGGCGTCCCAGTAGAGCGCACCAATGGCGACGGCGACGTGTTCGCGCGCCGAGTAATGGCCCCGCCACGCCCAAAATTGGGTAAAGAGATTCTGGCCCAGCGCGCCCAACGTGATCACAAAGAGAAAGCCACTCAGCGTATAAAAGAGCGAAGCATAGGCGTGGATCGATTGGTTGAAAGGCAGGCGGGTGAAATCATAGAACAACAGGCCAAACGCCGCCGCGCCCAGCCCAAAGGCAAGCAGCAGGCCCATGCGCAAGCGGCGCTGGTTGTCCGCTTCGATCGCTTGATTGGCCCAACGCATGGCGCCTACGCCCAGCAGCAGGAGCACGCTGCTGATCGCCGCCACGGGCCAGTTGGGCAAGGGAATGTTGGCCGGCGGCCAAACCGGATTTTCCAGGCGGATGTAGAAATAGCAGAAAAGAAAGACGCCCAGCGCAATAGCCATCAGCAGAATCAGCAAGCGCATTGCCCAACGGTTGACGGTGGGGCTGCCGTTAGGATGCACCACAATATTGTGTTCGCGTTCAAAGGCCAGCTCGCGCTCGGTGGTGGCCACCCGATCCGGCCAGTGCCAGCCAACCAATCATAATCAGCGCACCCGCCAGCACCAGGCTGCGCAACGAGAAGATTTCAGCAGTAAAGATCAGCATCAAGCCAATCGCCGTGACAAACGGCCAGATCGACGGCCCGGCAACGCGAAAGATTTCCAGCGGTTGGGCGTCGAGCACGGTGGTGGTCATGGCGGCGCGCCAGGTAAGCGGCCAGCCGGACAGCCCGGCCAACAGGCGGCCCGTGCGATCGTCGCCCTCGAAAACATCTTGCTGTTGCCACAGCGGATGACGACCGCGCACCTGCGGCAGCCGGGCAAAGCCGTAATTAGGCGGTGGCGAGGCGGTGGACCACTCCAACGAATCTGCCCCCCACGGGTTATTGCCCGCCGCTTCGCCCCGGCGCAGGCTATAAAAGACGTTGATCACGAACAAGAGGATACCGATCCCCAGTACAAACGTACCCAGGGTGGAGATCAGGTTATAAATCTGCCAGCCGCTGCTCGCATCATAGGTGTAAACGCGGCGCGGCATGCCCAACAGCCCGGCAATGTGCATCGGGAAAAAGGTCACATTGAAGCCGATGAAGGTGAGCCAGAAGTTCCACCGCCCCAGCCGTTCGTTGATCAGCTTGCCGGTGAACTTGGGAATCCAATAGTAAAAGGCGGCAAAAACCGGGAAGGTGACGCCGCCAATCAGCACATAGTGAAAGTGGGCGACGATAAAGTAGGAATCGGTCACTTGCCAGTTAAACGGCGCCAGACCGATCATCACGCCGCTGATCCCGCCCAGCAGAAAGATCAGGAAGAAGCCAATCAGAAAGAGAAACGGCGTCTTCCAGACCGGACGCCCCTCCCAGATCGTGGTCAGCCAGGCAACGAATTGCACACCGGCGGGGATGGCGATCATGATGCTGGCCGCCGAGAAGAAGTTCATGGCGATCTGCGGCAGCCCGGCCGTAAACATGTGGTGCGCCCACAGCGCAAAGCTGATAAACCCGGTCGCGACCAGCGCCATGATCACATAGGTGTAGCCAACCAGTGGGCGGCGCGCAAGGACGGGGATCATCATCGAGACCATGCCCACGGCGGGAATAAATTGAATGTAGACCTCTGGGTGGCCGAAAATCCAGAAGAGATGTTGCCAGAGCAGCGGCGCACCGCCGGCCGATGCGTTGAAAAATTGCGTGCCAAATTTGCGGTCCAGTTCCAACAGCAGGCTGCCGATCAGCAACGTCATAAAGGCAAAGAGAATCGAAACGGCGGTGATCAGATAGGCCCAGGCCAACACAGGCATGCGCCCCAACGTCATGCCCGGCGCGCGCATGCTGGTGATGGCGATGATAATCTCAATCCCAGCGGCAATCGCCCCGATCTCGGCCACGCCCAGCGCCAGCAACCAGAAATCCATAGCGAGACCGGGTGAATATTCTGGCCCGCTGAGGGGTGTGTAGGCATACCAACTGGCGGCCGGCACGGCGTTAAAGAAATAGCTCGAATAGAAGAGCAGGCCACCCATGACAAAGGTAAAAAAGCTGAAGACGCCCAGGCGCGGAAAGGGCATTTCGCGGTTGCCCAGCACCATCGGCAGCAGGTAGATGGCGAAGCCTTCCAGCAGCGGTACTGAAAACAAATACATCATCGTGGAGCCGTGCATGGTGAACAGTTCGTTGTAGCGCTGCGGGCTGAGAAAGGTGTTTTCCGGGCGGATCAGTTGCAAACGCATCAGCAGTGCGCCGATGCCGCCGATGAGAAAGTAAATGAACGCCGTCACGATGATGCGTTTACCGATGGCGTCATTCTGTAACGAGCGAAACCAGCCGACAAAGCCCGGCGGGTCCGCCCACAGCTGCTCCAGCCGTTCTTCGCTCGCCATTTCCGGCGAAATTTCTCTGCTGCGCGGGCGCGCACGCACCGGAAAATCGGCTGTGCTACCGGCGCTGCTATCGACGGACATAGTGACTCCTTGGTTTGATGACAGACCAACGACCAACGCCGGATCAACGTTGGTGATTCGTCCTACTCCAACGTAGCCAGATAGGCCAAGAGCGCCTGCAAATCTGGCCCAGTAAGATCGGTGGGTGGCATGTGGTTGCCGGGCTTGATCTGTTGCGGCGCCGTAATCCAGCCGCCCAGGTTGCCGCGATTGTTGGCCAGCGTGCCCGCGGCCAGGGTGCGCCGGCTGGCGAGATGGGTCAGGTCCGGCCCCAGTTGACCAGTAGCGCTGGTGCCGCCGATGGCGTGGCAATTGACACAGGTTGATGCCAAAAATACCTGCTCGCCCTGCTGCGCCAGCGGCTCAACCGGCGTTGCGGCTGGTTGGCGTTGTTGCTCTAGCCAGGCGGCAAATTGTTCGGGCGGCTCGGCCACCACCACAAAGGCCATCTTGGCGTGCTGAATGCCGCAAAATTCGGCACATTCGCCCCAGAATGCGCCCGCCCGATCGGCCTGAATCCACATCGTCGTCGTCTGGCCGGGGATCATGTCTAGCTTGCCGTGCAGATTGGGAATCCAGAAATTGTGGACTACATCTTGTGCTGACAGTTTGATCTGCACCGGCACGCCCACCGGAATGTGGATTTCGTTGGCCGTCTCGATTTGTTGATCCAGATAATGGACTTCCCACCACCACTGGTGGCCGATCACCTGGATCGTCAGCTCCTGGGCGGCGTCGGGGGCAGACAGGGCGCGCATGGTGTTGACGGAAAACGCAAAGAGCAACAACAAGATGATCGCCGGTGCGACGATGCCGGCCCACACCACAAAGCGGGCGCCGCCAGGGCTGGGTCGAGTTTCCGGTTGATCAGAGGTTGGCAGGTTGCGCTGACGGAAAAGCGCAAATCCCAAGAAGGCAACCACGACAAAAAAAACAACCATGCCCAGCCCAAAGATTAGCCACCACAAATCGGCAATGCGCGCCGCAGCGGGGCCTTGCGGGTTTAAGATTGAACGTGGATTGGTACACCCAGCCAGCAGGAAGAGACAAAGCAACCAAGCAGGCGCACATGGATGGCGGGGTGCAGCGACAATTTTAGACTTGGCTGGCATAGGCATCTGTGTTCCATTTTCGCCCTACGTATGAAATCAAGCGTTCGGTCAATTGTAGCCGCTCTACGATTAATTACAACTATGAAACGGTAACGACTTGGTATCAAACTGGTATCAAACGGGCTGGTATCTTCTGCATATTTCGGGGTAAACAGTTCAAATCTACAGCAGCGCCCTATACTACTAAATTGGGGCTGTATTCCTCGATCCATTGCCTTTGATTGCGCAGACGATAGCCCACGCCTGGCACAGCCACTATGTACCGAGGACAAACTGCATTGCTGCCTAGTTTGTAACGCAGGCGTTTAACACAATTCGTAATCACTTTGCGATCACCGGTTTGCGGGCAATAAGACCAGACCTGTTCGAGCAACTCATCATACGTCACCACTTTGCCGATCTGCTGCACCAAATAGGCCAAAAAACGAAACTCGGTCGAGCTAAGGGTAACCGGGACACCGTCTACCGTGATGCACCAGCCGGGCAGATCGATACACAGCCCGCCCACCTCAACAACTGGAACGGATGTCTGCGCCAGCCAATCTGCGCTTGCCTGGCAGGAGGGCGGCTGATAGCCTTGCGCCGACAGCATTGCCGGCGCAAGGCTGGCCTCACTTTTGGGCGTGACTAATAGAACTGGCGCTTCACTCTGGGTGGTTAATAAGTGGCATAGAGCGGGTGTAACGTTTGACATCTGGGTATCGATGATCAACAAATCGCCCGCACTCTTTTGCTGAAGCAGGTGGGCAACATCGGCAATCGCTCTGGCCGGCCACCCAGCCTGCATCAAATCACCGGTCAAACCCTGGCTCAGGGGGCCTTCTAACACTAAAATGTGGTTTCCCATACACATCCGTTCCTCTGTTCTACGTTGCTTCGTTCAAGCAGGCATTAGGTTGACGAAAGGTCAGCTTCGCTTGCGGGAAGCGGCTGGTAGCGTGCGGCACAAAGAACGCTTAAGCATGCGTACTGCGTAAAACGTAATTACGTTTTACGCAGTACGTTGTACGCATTAACGCGCTCGGTAGCCGTAATGGTCGTGCAGACTCTGCTCGTACTGCTGATCGGGCAACGCCGACGAATCGTATTCTGGGCTGTGCTTGATTTGCGCCTGCGTCATTTTGACGTAGATGCGCGAGCCGTTCCAATCCACCTGGTCGATCCAGTCTGGCGCCACCAGCACCTGTTTGCCGGGCAGCCAGTTACCGGTGTCCACCACCAGGTAGCGGATCGTCCAATCCGTATCGTCCACCAGGCAATCCACCGCCTGGCCGATGCCGCCGTCGGTGGCCTCAATCGCATAGCGGGTGAGGTCGCGCATGCTATGGACGTGCGACGCTTCCGCATTCTGCATCATCGTGGTCACTTCGTCGGGTACAGGGGTGGCCGATGCGCCGGCCAAGGGCGCCATCGTCATCGGCGCGCCGTACATCATGGCCGATGCGCCCCCCCAATAGGCGGGCCAGCCATAGTAGCCATATAACTGCGTCTCGTAACCACGCGTAATCGGCATAACCAGGTCAACCTCCGGGCTATCTTTCACTTGCTGCCTGGTCAGGTTCACGGGCAACACTTGCTGGTCCCAGTTGGGCGTGCCAAAGGCGTCGGGCGCAATCAGCACGCGACGGCCAAACAGCCAGGAACCCACATCCACCGCCAGATAGCGAATTTCCCACTCATCGGCGTCAAAGTAGAAGTCATGCGCCTGGCCGATCTCATCGTCCGTGGCGCGCAGGGTGTAACCGAACAAGGTATTTGCTTTGCGTAACATGGCGTACTCCTTTTTTGGTAAATAATGCTTGCTAAATACTATTGGGTGCGTCCCAAATGTTGGCGTAGCCTACGGTCATCAAGTGAGCACCAACGCGCTTAGCATAAAATCGCTCAATCGACAGTCTATCGGCTAAACAACCTTCTGTCTATAGGTCTAAGTACACATTAAAGCCACAAAGCTGGATATAGAAATGCAGTAGAAAATGCTGGAAATAAATATAAAGCTGCTCAAAAGGCGTGAAAAATTAATTGCGGCGCCGATCGAGTTGTGTCTTTTGTTGATAAGCTTTACCTGTTACCAGTCTGATACCAAGGCGTTACCAGTGCGAGGTTGAAATGAAGTGCCCAGTGTTATAGGCTTATCAATTACAAACTGCGGTGCGGTTTGAGCGGAAGTCTGCCAACGAACTGCGCCTGCTTGTTGTTTTACCACATAGTTTACAGTTCAATATCAGGAACCCCGATAGGGAGAAAAGGAGAGTCGAATGGATACAAAGAAAGTGGATCGCGCACGACCCGGCAGCATGTTCATGTTGTCGCTGCTGGTTGTGTTTGGGCTGGTCTTGGGTGGCTGTGGCGTACCCAATCAACCCGAAGTGGTGGTCGTGCCGGACGCTGCCGACACGCCGGTTGTTGCCGACCCGGTAACCGACACGACCATGATAACCGACACGACTATGATAACCGACACGACTATGATGACCGACACAACTATGATAACCGACACGACCATAATGACCAACACCACCATAATGACCGACACGACTATGATGACTGATGCGGCTGCGCCTGGCGTGGCCGGCGACACCGTTGTTCTGCCCGGTGGTGGCATCGTCGATGCGGAAGATGTTTTCGTCACCGCCACTTCGCTGCTTGGCTACAACTGGCAGAATCTCAACGGCGATGTCAGCGGCGAGCTCGAGGATTTGTTGATCGACCTCAACACCGGCCGAGTGCTCTTTGCCACACTGGAATATGGCGGCGTCTTAGGGATTGGCGACACGAAACTGCCCGTGCCACTCAGCGCTTTTGTCTGGGGGCCGGAAGGCCAATTAATTCTCAACATCGAAGAAGAACGGCTGCAAGACTTTCCCAGTGTTGGCGGCGACTGGCCCGATTTTGCTGACGCGACCTGGGATGACGATGTGAATGGCTACTGGCGCGATCTCGGCGTCGATTCTGGCTTCGACTTCACCGAAGCCACGGATCGAGTAGGCTGGGTTTCCAACCTGGTCGGCTATCCGGTGGGCGATGTGGGGCTGGGCGTGGGCAATGTCAGCGACATGTGGATTGACCTGGGCCAGAACTATGTGCGCTATGTGGTGCTCGGCTACGGCGCCGGCACGCTGGCAAACCGACCGGTGGCCGTACCCTTTAGCGCCTTTGACATGGCCGCCTTTGGCGATCAATTTGTCTTTGCCCCCGGCGTAGATGCCACCGTGCTGGAAAATGCGCCCAGCTTTGCCGACGACGTGACGGGCGTAGTGCCGCTCAACCCGGACTTTGATGATGACCTGGAATCCTACTGGGCCGAGCGCGGCTATATTGTTCAACCATAATGCCAAGCGCAAAACACAGATTGCTAACGCCTTGCAGAATTACGCAGAAAGCGCCGCCGGTTTTACTCAGTAGCGCCGGCAGCGAACAGCGCCGGACGCAAGCGATACTGTAGTTTTCTACGCTTATGCTACCGCTTACCCCTTCTTGGCCCGTCAAGCTGAGAACGGGTAAGCGGTAAAAGGTCAATCGGCTATGCACATAACGCCACAAAATCGTTCAATCGTGTGGGCTATCGCTCTGCTCAACTTGCTATTCCACATCGCAGGCTATATATGGGATTTGTACGACCGGCTTTGGTGGTTTGATAAATTCCTCCATCTATACACACCCTTTGCCATCACGCTGCTGCTGGCGCTCTACTTGTATGGCGTTGTGCTTAGCGGGGCGCGTGACCGTCCGTTACTGCTGGTGTTGACCATTGCCAGCCTGGGGATCGCAATCAGTGGGTTGTGGGAGGTGGCTGAATGGGGGTATGATCAAATCGTCGCTGGCAATGCCATCAAAGGCAAGCTTGATACAATCCTTGATCTGATCATGGGTTCTATTGGGTCGATCCTGGCCGGACTGGTAAGCCTCTGGATGGTGCAACCAGAATCGCGTGCAGAGTACACCGTAATCGAAATTATGCGACATTAGAATCAGTTTCTACCACTATGATGGTGCTGGGTTGGCTCCACCAATATAATACGGGTGGCCCAGCCGCAGTTGTCTATCGCCATAGCGGTGGCCATTCCCCCTTTTTACCCAGGACGCAAAAGTCGAGATCGTAACGACCGTCACTCAACAGTATTGCCATGCGACTCTGGATGAACTTCGTCATGCCTGCCAAACTTTTATTGACGACATTACTCGCAATCCGCTCCAGGTCGTCGCCCACCTTTGGCCCCGCTTTGACCTTGATTCCGAGGTCGAAAACCTCCGATTTTCATCCTGAACTCAGTATGGGCGCAAATAACTATGCGGTGAGCCAGTAAATCAGTGAGCCAGTGGATAGTTTTGTACTGACTTACTGGCTCACTATTTACGCCCAACGCGGCTAACCCAACTGCATCACGCGGTCGCGCTCGCGCATGGCCTGAATTACCTGGACGGTATTGGCTATATAATGAGCCACCAGCGGCGCAAGCAAACTACCTTGCGTGATAAACAACCAACCAAAGAGTAAACCGGCCAGTGTGGCCCCCATGACACCCCACACGCCCTGGGGCAAATGCAACCAGCCAAAGAGCAAAGCAGACGCCACCATCAAAACCGGTGCTGGCAAGATTGGCGCCAGGCCACCCAGCAACAAGCTACGAAACAACAATTCCTCTAAGAGCACTACCGGTGCCATCGCCAGCAAGACCAAACATAATTCACGCCGGTTTTGCGGCACAATCGCCTTGATTACAACCGCTGAGTAGAAACGTTGTCCGCCATTTCGAATCATCCACTGGGTCGTCAGATAGAAGAAAATCGCAAGGCCACACCCCCAACCCAAACCGATCCACGTCTGTGCGCCCCAAGCTTGCAAGCTCCAGCCTAGTTGGGCACGGCTCAAGCCGCTGGCTGCGCCCAGCAAAAGGCAGAAGAGGACCAGCACCAGTCGCACGACGTTTTCGCCTGGCAGCAAGAGCACATTGCGATCCGGTTGCCAGGTGCGCAACAGGCGATTGGTGGCGTAGACACCATAGCCGACGAGGCTGACCAGGACCAACGTAAGCCCGACAAAAAGCCAGTAGCCTACAGGCATGAGACCCACTGTCCCTGCGCCGCTTCTGCCTGGGCAGCAAGCAACATGGCTTCGACAACGGCCAGATCGCGCAAGGCTTCGGCAGGGGGATTACGGTGTGGTGTTGCCTGGCGAATGGCAGTCGCAAAGGCGATTAGTTCTTTCTGCACACCGTCGAACTTGTCCGAATGGAAGGTGCGGGTGACGCCGCCACTGGTGACCTCGATTTCACCGCGGATGACGCGTAAAGCGCCGTGGTCACCCACGACATGTAAATAGGGTGGCCACGGTGCACCCACGGCATAACTAGCCAAATAGACGCCCTGCACACCATTGACAAAGCGCAGTGCCGCATTCACGGTGTCAACGGGTGGCAGATGAGGATTCACAAGGCTTGTCGTGGCGCTGACGGCAGCAATCTCGCCCACCACCAGCCGCATCGCCGCCACATGATGGACGCCGCCATCCAACAGATAGCCGCCAGGGATGTGGCCAGCGTTGCGCCAGGCGGAATGATAATATTTACTGGCGGGCGTAACCGGGGCAAAGACTGTCATGTGGCATGTGACCGGCCGGCCAATCTCACCCCGCTGCACCATTTCGCTTGCCTGGATAAAAGCATCTTCATAGCGCCAATTTTCGCCCACCATCCACACTGGCCCGCTGTCGGGCGTGTAGGCATCGATCAAGCGACGCGCAGTCGCAACATCGGGCGCAATCGGCTTCTCGCTGATCAGATGTTTGCCGCTTGCCAGCGCCTGGGCCACGACGGCGGGCATCACGTCGATCGGCAGCACAATATCCACTGCCTCTATTTCTGGATCGGCCAACAGTGCGCTCAGATCGGTGTAGATGCGCACAGGATGGGGCAAGGTTTGCGCCAACGCAACGGCCGCCGTCTCCGTGCGGCTATAAACAGCGACGATCTCAAACTGATCGCGCAGACGCAGCAGCGAAGGCAGATGCGCATCTTTGGCAAAAATGCCGGCCCCAATGAGAGCCAGACGTACTGGTGGTTGAGCGCTTGTTTGTGCCATAAAGATAGTACCTAAAGTTTCTAGTACACTTGGGCGGAAATAACCATACTATTCTCCGGTGAATCAGTAGTGAATCAGTAGGACAGTGAGACAGTACAAACACTGTTCTACTGTCCTACTGATTCACTGTCTTACTTACGCCCAAGTGTGCTAGGCCAATGGAAAGTAATCAGTGAGCAGTCATTACTAAGCAAGCTCGTATCAATACTGTCAGTCATCACGGCTCACGTACCCACTGCATTATACTTGGATCGAGAATGCTTCCGAAAATCGAATTACGTTACAACCGTAGGCAGTCTGACTGCGGACAATCCGTTAGACTGGTATGCTCTGCCTATTCTTCCGAGATAGAATGTAAGTTCGCTTGAAAAAGGAGCAAGGTATGCATTCATTTACAGTCCAGCGTCATTGGTTGCCAACATTACTAGCGGTAAAGCGAGTGATGCCAGGACGATGGCTCCTGAGCTTGCTAACGTTGACCCTAGCCCTCAGCGGCTGTACAGCACAAAGCTTTATGATCCAGCCCCCCGCTGCACCAGCCGAAACCCCAGAGGTTGCGCCAGACGTAGCACTTGATCCGAGCGCAGCCAGCACAAACCGACTCGTGGTGATTGGTGAAGATGGCAACCTATTCACGGTAAACCCCGATGGCAGCACGCGTCTGGATCTGACTACCGACGCCGGCAGTGCCCATTATTATTCACAACCAACGTGGTCATCCAGTGGCGAACGGATTGGCTGGGCCGAGTTGGCCCGCAGCGGCGACGAAGTGATCAGCGCCGTGGTAACGAGCCGCGCCGATGGCAGCGACCGCACACGCCTCGAAGTTCCCTTCCCGCCCTTCTATCTGCACTGGAGTCCCGACGATGCCAAATTAGCCTATCTGGGCAATTGGATGGGCTTTAGTGAACAGACGATTGCCCTGCGCGTGGTCCATGTGACCGACGGCGGCGATGACGCATCGACATTGACGACCGGTCAACCGCTCTATTTTTCCTGGTCCCCCGATGGCCAGCAACTGCTGACCCACATCGGCGATACGCGCACGGCCTTAATCGCACTGGACGGCACGGAAACGCCCTTAACTGAAACATCAACCAACTTTGCAACGCCGCAGTGGGCAAACAATGGCACGCAACTTTTATATGCCCAGGAAGTGGATGGCCGCCCCCAGCTTGTGATTGCGGATCCCGACGGTGCGATCCAACAGACGATTACTTTTGTCAATGGCGAAACGGTACTCAATTTCAGCTTAAGTCCAGACAGTAAACAGGTGGCCTATACGGAAACCGATGAGCAGATAGGGCTAAACTCGCTAGGGCCACTCTTCTTGTTTGATCTGGAAAACGAGGAATTTCAGCAGATCAGCAGCGAACCGGTGGTGGCCTTCTTCTGGCGGCCAGGCGGTGGCGCGCTGCTCTTTATGAGCGCCGAAATCGAGGCCGGCGAGTTTTGGTTGCGCTTGCGCTTGTGGGATGGAGAAGAGACGCGTGATCTAAGTCGCTTTGTGCCAAGCCCAACCTTGATTCAACAGTATCTACCCTTTGCCGATCAGTATGCACAGAGCACAAATTTCTGGTCGCCCGATGGCAGCGCAGTGGTCTACGCGGGGCGGCTAGAAAATAACGATCAAGGCATCTGGGTGCAAGCCGTGGATGAGGAAAGCGCGCCCGAACGCGTGGCAGAAGGCATCTTTGCCGCTTGGTCGCCCCAGTAAGGATCTAAACGCCGGCAGGCGAAATTGCGCCGTCTAAATGAACGCCATGCAGCCAGTGTACCATAGCTGCATGGCGTTTTTCATGCTTTGCCGTGCAGCTATGGTACACTGCGGGGAACAATCATGATTTTAAGGATGATGCTCAACGATTTATGCCCGCGTATTGGCACCGTTTGACCAGCCGGCCGCACTTGGCTGTACTCACTTTCTATAGTTTCCTTGCCCTACTCCTTACCTGGCCGCTCGTGGTGCATATTACCACGCACGTGCCCGGTATTGCGCAGTGGGCATTCGACGAATCTACCTTTATCTGGAATATCTGGTATCTGAAACATGCCCTGGTCGATCAGCAGATCAGCCCCTTGCATACCGAGCTAATCTGGTATCCGCTCGGCATCGACCTTGTCCTTTACACCTACAACTTCTACCACGCGCTCTTTGCCCAACCACTGGCCCTGGCCATCAATTTGCCCTTTGCCAGCAACGTAACCCTCCTCACCAGCACAGTATTGAGTGGCTATGGGGTCTTTTTACTGGTGCGCTATTTATTAAGCAGAGATTGGAGATTAGGTGATTGGGAGATTGGGTATGCTCATGATGACCAAGCTTCCAATCACCTAATCTCCAATTACCAATTACCAATTACCACTTCCCCCCTCCCTGCTCTCATCGCCGGCTTACTCTACGCCTTCGCCAGCAACCGCGCCATCTACGCGGCCTTGGGCCATTACGACATGGTTACAACGCAGTGGATCCCTTTCTATGCGCTGATGCTCTTGCGCAGCCTGGACGGCGCTCTTTCGATCCGCCAACGCCGCAAGGCAGCCATGTTGGCGGGTCTCTTTTTCGCGTTCAACGGCCTAGCGGAGATGATTACGGCAGTCTTTCTGGCCATCTTTACGCTGATCGTCATTGTGGTCTGGTTGATCAATCGAAGGCAAGGGACCAAGGAGGATAAAGGACCAGGCGTAGAGAGCAAAGGACAAGCAGTTTCATTTCTGTCAACCGTGGCTGCGCTAGTTGTAATCGGCCTGGTGGGCTTTTTAATCTGGTCACCCGTCTTGCTGCCCATTTTGAATCAATTTCTGACCAATGACTTTTCGCTCAAAGGCTGGGGCGAAGCCATTCCCCTGAGCACCGATCTGCTGGGCTGGTTTACCCCAACTGTGCTCCATCCGCTCTTTGGCGGGGATTTGGTGACAAACTTGCGCCAGGTGCAATTGCGCGCTTTGGAACCCGACGGGATTGGACTGCGCGATGTCAACACCGTCTTCCTCGGCTGGGTGAGTCTGGCATTGGCGCTTGTTGGCGCGTTGATCTACCGGCGCAAGGTGCGTGTCTGGATCTGGACGAGCCTGATCTTTGGTCTCTTTACTTTGGGTCCCTTTTTGCAGATCAACGGGCGCTACCGCTTTGATCTGGACGGCGTAGAAGCGACATTCCCGCTGCCCTACGCCTTGTTGCACTATCTTCCGATCATCAAAGCGAATCGCGCCCCCAATCGCAATAGTGTTTTGCTCATGCTAGGGTTGGCCGTGCTGGCGGGATATGCAATCCATTGGCTACTGCAAAAATTGAACAATTGGACAATCCGGCGTCCACATATCACCCAATCACCCAATCGCCCAATCGCCAATCTCCAATCCCTAATTCCCTTGACCCTCGCCCTCCTCATTCTCTTTGAACATCTCGCCATCCCGGCGCCCCTGTCCGACGCGCGCATCCCGGCCGTCTATGCGCAGATTGCCGCCGATCCACGACCGGTTAGCGTTTTACAATTGCCACTGGGTTGGCGCAACAGCTTTGGCACCTTTGGCCCCGAGCAGACGCAACTGCAATACTTTCAAACCGCGCATGGCAAACCAATCTTGGGCGGCAATATCAGTCGCGCCCCGGATTTTAAGCTCGAGTACTTTGCGCGAATCCCTTTGTTTCAAGCCTTAGAACAGGTACAGACCGGCAAGGTTAGCACGCCAGAAATTATCGCAGCCGCCCAGGCCCAGGCTGCCGATATGATGCTACTCTATAATGTCGGCTATGTACTGCTCTATCCACCGATCCCCCAACGCTTCCCGTATGCCGATCATTGGCAGGCTACTTGGGATTTTGTCAAAGCAACGCTGCCGTTAGAGCCAACGCCATTTTGGACGGCGGACGGGATCGAGGCATATCGCGTCGTACAACCAGGCAGCGACGACCAGTTCACATTGGATCTGGGCACGGCTGGCACCTATGCCTACCGCGGTGAAGGCTGGGATGAGCCAGAAATCGATCAGCCACATGGGGCAACGGGCATCTGGGCGACAGCAGCGGTGAGCCGGCTCTTTGTGCCGCTGCGCGAGGTTGATGCCACAAAACTTTATAAAATCGCGATCCAAGTGCGCCCCTTCGTCTACCCAGGCAGCCCGCCCCAAAGCGTGAGCCTGACTGTAAATGACACAATTTTAGAGGCACAAACGCTAAGCGACGATTGGCAAGCTGTCGAGTGGCAGGTGTCTGGGCAAGCGCTGATCGACGGGTTGAACCGGATTGAGTTAGGCTGGGCGCATCTAGCCGTACCACGCCAGGTGGTAGGTGGCAGTCGGCAGATTGGCGGCACAGGCGTCGCGTTACCAATCGACGCTGAACTCAAAGGTTTTGCCGACGGCGGCTTTATGGCGCTGTTCGATGAAACAGGTAGGCAAATCGATGCCTCCGCCGGACGACGCGGGGTTAATGTGACGGTGTTGGATCCAGCCAGCGGGCGTGTGATCGAGAAGCGCGGGTTTGATACAGCCGCCAACAGTTTTGAGAGCGAGGCGCTCAGCGACTTCTTAATGCAGATCGAACCTGGCACGCCCGTGTTGGTGGTTAGTTATGGCGCGGCCAGCGCCTACCTAACGCCAGCGGCCATTGAAGGGCTACGCACTTTGGGAGCAGACGTCACCATTGAGACATTGCGCGATCAATATTTTGCCTTGATTGGCGTCAAAGGGGCAGCACCGGGCAGCGCGGCTTTACAAGTGGATGCCAACGAGGCATTCTTGCGCATCGCGCTGGAGCGGGACCGGCGCCCGTTAGCTGGTGTGGTAGATTGGGTGACAGTGGGAAAATAATGACAAGATGGCAGGATGACAAAAGGATTTACCTATGTCATCCTGTCATCCGTTCATCTTGTCATCCGTAACTTTCACGCGGCGCCGGTGATAGAGATCGACCATCCGTTCCCAAGGCAAGGCATTGGTGCGCAGCCGCAGCAGTGTGTAGAAGGCCTTATAAATTTCCACCTTACTAATCTTGCTGGCGCCTTCGGTGCGGTTGACAAACGTGATCGGCACTTCGCCGATGCGAAAACCGGCCTGTTGACAGTAAAATGCCATTTCGACCAGAAAGCTATAGCCACTGCTAAAGATGACATCTAAGTTAATGGTTTCCAACACGCGGCGACGATAACAACGGAAACCTGCCGTGCAATCGCGTGCCGCCACGCCCAACACCAGATGCGCCAGCCAATTGGCAAAATAGCTGACCAGTTTGCGGGCAGATGTTGAACCAACTACCTTACCACCGGCGATATAGCGACTGCCAATCACCAAATCGTAGCCCTGGCTGGCCTTATCGAGCAGAGCGGGCAAACTTTCTGGACTGTGGCTAAAATCGGCGTCCATCGTGCAGAGAAATTGGTAGCCGTGTTCCAGCCCGTAGTCGAAACCAGTTTTGTACGCGGTGCCTAGCCCCAACTTGCCGGGGCGATGCAAAACGTGGACACCATTGTCACTGGCGACGATGGCATCGGCAATTGCCCCAGTGCCATCGGGCGAGTTATCATCTACAATTAAGACATGCACATCGCCAGGCAAGGTGCGCAGACGTTGCACCAGCCGGCTTAAGTTTTCACGTTCGTTGTAAGTGGGCACAATCATCAGTGCCAGACTAGACCAGTTTGGAGACATTGGCATTTGATCGATTAGTGAAAGTTTTACTAAAATAAATCGCGCATTGCACACCCAGCCTTGTGAGTTGCAGCGCATACGTTATAAGATGAATTACAGATTACAAGTACTTACAAAACTCATCCATTATCAGTTAAATGAGCGCCGTGGTCAAATTCATTCCCAGTCACCGGATCGACAGACAACTACTGCTGTTATTAATCGCCTTTGCGTTAGGGCTTTATTTGCGCACGCTGGCGCCCGGTCTCCTCAGTGGCGATCCAGGTGAATTTCAGTTTGCCGCCTGGCGATTAGGGCTGGCGCACCCCACAGGTTATCCACTTTATCTATTGTTGGGTAGTGCCTGGCAACATCTGCTAGCGTTCGTCGGCGTCGATCCAGCCGCAGCCCTCAA